>JAPOYQ010000639.1:0-8376 GCA_026706505.1 Gemmatimonadota bacterium | reverse complement strand
TGGCACCGCAGGCTTTCCGGCGCTGCCACGCTCCTGACCGTCGCCAACCTCGGCCTGCGGCACCAACCCAATGACCGCATCAACGAATACTTCAAGCAAGATATCAGTGGTCAACTCCAGATACGGTGGAATCCGTCGTGGTCATCCCGGTTCGGGGCCGAGCTGCGGAACAAGTACTTTCCAAACAGCAAACACAGCAGGTATAGCAGTGTCATGGTCCAAGGCGGGCTCAGACGGCAGCTCAGCGCGATTGCACATGTTTCCGTTGGCTATCAGGTACGCGCGTACCGGGGTGTTATCGACCCGAGAATCATCACATCCGAGCTCAACGAGAACGTGGGCGGGATCCGCCAGACGGCCAGTCTCGGGTTTGAGGGCATGGCCTTGGGGCGGGTGTTGCTGAATTTGAAATATCAGTTCGAAATCGATCTAGCCACCCGCGAACTCCCGCGCCACGAACCCCTCTCTCGCGAGCCTGAGCAGAGGGGTGAATTCGGCCATCACGACGGCGATGAGGACGATGTTGATTTCAACTTCGCCAACCACCGCATAGGGTCTTTTTTCATCTGGCGACTCGCGCCGCGTTCCAGCGCGAGCCTTGCTGCGCGCCATCATTTCAAGTTGTACCAAGATTGGATCGTGCCCGGGACCGGCACCAAACGGCGCGACAACCTCACTCTATTGCGCTTCGGCTTTAAACAAGACCTCCGCGACAATCTTGCGGCGCGGTTGGAATACGCGTTTGCGACCAACGACTCGAACGACCCCACCCAGAGCTACGCCGACAACGCCTACTCGATGCAACTACAATACTCCTTTTAAAGGCGTGACCGCGCTACCAAAATTCCCAGATAAATTCGCCCTTGCTACTACATTTACTATATTCATTGTCCACTACGAGGAGATTCGATGATGCAATCGAAGGAATTTGGAAGACCGGATTCGCGTGACCAGCGGGTGCGAGGCCTGCGGCGGATTCAGGTATGGGTCCCCGAAACCAGGACCGAGAGGTTCCGGGCCGAGGCTCATTGCCAGTCGCTCGCAGTGGCGCAAAGCGAGGGCGAACGCGAGGATCAGACCTTTATCGAAGCGATCTCAGACCGCGACCCAACATGAGGCGCGGCGAAATTTGGACGGTTTCAGCTACTGGCTACGCTGGTAAACCGCGCCCTGCCGTCGTCGTCCAAAGCGATCATTTCGACGCCACCGCGTCGGTGACGATCTGCGTTTTCACTACCAACGAAACAGAAGCTCCTCTATTCCGCCTGCTGATCGACCCAAGCGAACGCAATGGCCTGCGCTCCGTCTCGCGGCTGATGGTAGATAAGATGACCACCGTGTCCAGAGAACGGTTGGGGAGGCGGATCGGCTATCTCGAAGACGCCGATATCGTCCGCTTAAATCAGGCACTCTTGGTATTTCTCGGCTTGATCGCCGATGACGCGGAGGAAGATGGCACCGACAATAGTTAGGCACCGATGGCTTGCCACCGCGCAAATGCCCTCGGTTGATCAGCCGGTCATGGCCAGAGATGCGGCCACGACTTGACCGAACGTGATTTGGAGCGTTAACCGTGCAAATACAATCCATCCGCGTAGTTGATCTCAAGATTCCGCACAACCCGCCCAAAACCGCGCCCCGCCGCCCCTCTTGGAATCAGAGCGCGCCGCGTTCGTTGCCGATCAACAAGTATCCAGAATTCTCGCGCCTACCCGGCCAGATGCCGGGCACGGGCGGCGGCCCCGTCTGGGTGCAGATAACCGCCGAGGACGGCACTTGGGGTTTGGGGAACTGCTCCTTTGGCGCGCCGGTCGCCGCCATCGTCGAGCAGGTCTTCGCGCCCTTACTGACGGGCCGCGATTGTCTGGCCACGGAATTTCTCAATGACTTGATGTGGCGCGCCGCTCAGCGCCTCGGTCATGCAGGTACCGCAGCCGTTGCCCAAAGCGGGATCGATCTGGCGCTCTGGGACCTCAAGGGCAAGCTGTTGGGCCTGCCCGTGTACCGCCTGCTCGGTGGCCCCTGCCGCGACCATCTTGAACTCTACGCCACTGGAGACGACCTCGACTGGGGACTCGAACTGGGGTTTAGCGCCTTCAAGGTTACCAATCCGGTTCACTACCGCGAGGGTCAGGAAGGGCTCAACCGCCTCGAAGACAAAATCGCTCAAGCGCGCGAGACCATTGGCCCGGACTGCGAGCTAATGCTCAACGCGGTCATGTCCTACAACGTCGAATACGCCGTCCAAGTCGCCGAGCGGCTCAGGCCCTACCAGATGCGCTGGATTGAGGAGCCGCTGATTCCCACGGATCTCGAAGGCCACATCGCGCTCAAGCGGGCCGCACCGTACGTGCCCATTGCCACTGGCGAGGACCACCACGGCCGTCAGGCCTTCCGCCAGCTAGTCGAACACCGCTGCGTCGATGTGCTGCAACCGGACCTCAACTGGTGCGGAGGTCTCTCCGAGGCGGTCAAGATCTACTACATCGCCGAAGCCGCCGGCCTTGTCACCATCCCCCACGGCGGAGGCAACAGTGTCTATGGACAGCACTTTGCTTTTGCCTTTCCCGAGTCGCCGATGGCCGAGTACTGGCTTGGCTCGGCGCCGGGCATTCCCCTAGACGAAGTACCCGCTATACCGGGCATGGCCGTGCCTCAAGATGGGCGCGTGGTTCCTTCGGACGCGCCGGGTTTTGGCATGGACATAGACGAGGACTGGATCGTACCGCGCTAAGGCATGGCTGAACAATTCGATTTATCCACCAGCCCCGGAGCCGGCCAGCGCCTAGTTTTTGCTCTATTGGGTATTAGCCAGTTGATATTGAGCACCATCGCATTCCAGCGCGGCGGCTTTGCATATGGACTCGCGGTGCTCGGCGGCGGGATCGCGGCGTTTTGCGCGGCGGCGTTCTTCGTCCACCGCCTTCATCGGCGCTTGGTCTGGTTAGGACCGGAAGGCGTGACTGTCGAAGAGGGTTTGTTCGGCCGGCAGACGATGGCGTGGGCCGAGGTCGAAAAGGTGAGCCTATCGCCGGCCGCGACCGTATTCCACGCGGAGACGGGTGAGGATATAGTCCTCCACAACGCGGCCAATCAACCGCAGGATATCGCCCCATTTTTAGCGCGGGTGCGCGCCTTGGTGGACGAGTACAAGCTGAGCTGAACGGTTAGCCTACTCGGCAGACTCTTCCTGCTTGGTTTGGGCGGCGAGGTGGGTTTTGATTTTGCCGACGATCTCAGTGGCGGAGTTTTGCTTGGTCACCGTTTCCAGCAGGGTGTGGTCTTGGGCGTTGATGAGCAGGACGAGGCCAGTTTTGTTGTTGGCCTTGAAGTGGTCTTCTACGTCGAGGGCCGCGGCAAGCAGGCGGGCTTGGGATGTCAGCGTTGAGTCGGTGACGTCTAATTGGACGAAGAGGACGGGATGATCGGCTACCCCGGCTTGGACTTCTTCGAGGATTGGCATGAGGGCCGTGCAGGAGCCGCACCAATCGGCGTGGACTTTGACTACATACAAGGCCGGGTCGCCTTCGCCTTCTACTGGGACGGTGCCGGCGAGGGTTGAGGCCGGGGCGAGTAAAAGGGCTAAGGCGGTGAGGGTGAGGACGTATTTCAGCATGATTTGCTCCCTATTTAGAAAAGTTGTGGTGTGGTCGGGTTGAGGTCAGTCTGTCGAAAGACGTCCTGACTCGCCGGGAAGTTCCTCGATCTTAGGGTAATTCTCGCTTGCATTCAACCGCGATTAGGCAAAGTAGTCGCGGAATTCGACGGTGTCGGTGATGTTGTTGCCGCCGAATTCCAATTCGAATCTCTATGCTTCGTCAAGGCGCGTACATATTGCGCGACCGGTACTGGAAAAATATCATCCGCCGATTCTGTTCTCCCGTCCACGGATACGCTCCGTGCGCCTGCGCCGACGCGAGGAACAGCAGCACGTCGCCTGCCTTCATCTCTATGTGTTTAACTAGGCCCATTTCATTATCGCAGGTGCGGATGCCGTCGGGCATGGGATAGGCGGTTTTGTGCGAGCCGGGTACGCAGACGAAGCCCCCATCAGCCCGCGTCACATCGCGCAATTGCCAAGCCACGTTGAGGGATTCGGCGTACACGCGGCCATTCTGCTGGCGGTAGTGGTTGCCCACCTTGGCTGGCGTGGAGGCCGAGTGCAGAAAGTGCCCGGACGACCCTTTCCCAGACAGGAAGCCGCTGCACATCATGCACTCGAAGCCGCTGCCCATGATCCAGTTTAGGCGCTGGACGAGCGCTGGATTGGCGATCATGCGCTGGAACGGCTCGCCGTATGGCGCAGGCAATGCCCACGGGTTGCCCATGGACGAACGGCCAACTCCGGTGCCGGCTAGCGGCGTGGAATCGCCGGCAGCCGATCCGCCGTGGCTGATCCGGTCGGGATTTTTGTCGATGGCTTCGTTGGCCGCGGTCAGCCATTCCTCGTCCATCACGCCCCGCAAAACGAGGTGGCCACACAGATCCCAGTGGAAAAATTCCTTCTCGTCAATCGCGGAATCTGGGTCGCGGATGTAGACCGAGGGATGGAAAACTCCTGGTTCCTCCGCTAGCCAAACCTTTTCGCCGTCCGAATGCACGACTGGCGGCGGGTACGGGCGGTTGGGATTGTGCAAGACGGCGCGTTCGATATCGGTCAGATCGTCGGCCCACTCGGGCAGCGCGTTGTCCTCGCCGTGGATTTCGGACGCCGCTCCCGGCCGCACGCCAGTGCTGATGTACCCGCATTCGAGCAGGCGTTGCGGCCCCGCGCCCTGCCAAGGCCGGACGCCGCGCATCAGCGAGTCGGTGCAGAGCAGGAGGTCGCCCGCCTGCAAGACCGGCTGCTCGACGAGTCCCATCGGGTCGGTTCCGTCCACTAGGTCTTGCGGGGCTGGCACTGTGCTGTTGTGGCTGGCTCGTACTACGACCAAACCCCCGTCCTCTGCGCCCACGTCCGCCAGCGCCCAGAAGGCCCGCACTCCCTGGCAGAAGCGATGCCCGTTGTACTGACGGTACGCCCGCGACCAATCCACCCACTCGTCACCTCCCGACAGATCTGTCGCCTCGGTACATGACTCGACGAGTCGCGGCGATTCGTCGAGCCGGACTCCTTCGCCGCAAATCTGCTCCAGGTACTGCATTAGCACTGGATGCTCGCGCAGGGCGCGCAGGGGATTGCAAACGGGTGACGTCCAGCGCAGCGGCCCATTGTTAGACGCTAGCTGGTCCAGCGCCTGATTGCAGGCGTTCAGTTCGGCTGCCGTCAGGACGCCGGGGACGATCATGTACCCCGCCACGTCGAAGCGGTAGTTTTCTTCGTTGGTCATCATCTTGTCGTCCATGAGGTCCTCCTCGCGGTTCTCGGTGGAATCGATAGGTCCCTTTGTGATCCCCAGCCAATTTGGTATCATTGTAGCCCTTCGACGAACGACGCGCAACGGAAACTTATAGCAGAGGAGGCCCACTGTGAAAATCACCCAAGTAGAGCTGTATGAAGTCGAAATCCCGCCGATCCCGGTGATCGCCCGCTACTTTCCCAAGATCTACGACATCACCCTCTGCCGCGTGCAGACGGACGAGGGCTTGGAGGGTTGGGGCGAGTTTCTCAGCAAAAAGTCTGCTGGTCAGGAGCAAGCCGACGCTCTTGTGGGGCAGGATCCGCTGGCTTTGGACCCGTACAACCGTCCTGATGCTTTCACCTGTGCGTTGCTCGATATTGCGGGTCAAGCCTACGGCATTCCGCTGCACCGCTTCTTCGGGGCGCAGGTGCGCGACAAGGTGCCGGTATCGTACTGGTCGTGCCCCATGAAGCCGGAGGAGACCGCGGCCGAGGCGGAAATAGGGGCCGGACTGGGCTTTAGCAACCACAAGCTCAAGGCGCGCTCGTGGAATATCGTCGAGACGGTGCGGCTGATGAAAGAAGCGGTGGGTGCCGACTACACGGTCGGCGTTGATCCCAATACTGAATTTGCCCTGCTGCCCACTGGTGCGCGCTTGGCGAGCGAGTTGGAGCCTTTTGGCACGGTATCAGTCTTTGAAGATCCCATCCTCAAAAACAATCTCGAATGGTACCGTATCCTGCGCGAGAAGACCCACATCCCCATTGCGCTGCACCTGGGGGCACCATCGGGCGTGCTGGCGGCGCTCAAGGCCGAGTGCATTGACTACGTGAACTTGAGCGGCTCGGCGATGGTGGTGCGGAAGGCGGCGGCGCTGGCGGAGGCTGCGGATGTGCCCTGCTGGATTCAGATGGGCGGGTTGTGTACTGGGGTGATGGCGGCTTACTCGGTGCATTTGCAGGCGACGCTGCCGAACGCTACGTTGCCTTGCGACGAGTTGCCCTTTACGCGGGAGGCCGATGTGGTGGCCGAGGGGTTGGCGCTGGAAAAGGGGCACTTTGCCGTGCCGACAGGGTCGGGGTTGGGGATTAAGATTGATATGGAAGTGGTGGAGAGGTATCGCGTCGCTTGAGATAGCTTGTCGGTAGAGAAATGCCCGGCCCACTGCCGTACGTCGGAAACGTTTCCTGACAAGGATGGCCATGGTATCGCATCCTGCGCGAGAAGACCCACATCCCCATTGCCCTGCATCTGGGGGTACCGTGAACATTGACACCTATTTTGTGCCCGAAATGTATGAGAGCACCGGCGGGCATTTACTACCGTATCGGTTATATTCACCATGCCTAGAAAGCGATGAATGCGTACCGCTGGTCTTACACATGCATGGCCACGGAGGCGAAGGCACCGACAATGTGAATCACATTACCGGAGACACCGAAAAAGCCACGGCACGAATTCGCGGCAACCTCATCTGCATCCACCTAGAAAACCAAAAGCGTTTTCCTTGCTACGTTATCGCACCGCAAGCCGCCGAGGGGGGATGGGTTACTTTTACAACCGAGCCGACGGACTCGATTCTGGCGATATTAGACCTCGTACCCTGCCTTCAGCAGCGCTTCCCAAT
The DNA here is from genome assembly GCA_026706505.1 of Gemmatimonadota bacterium. The sequence continues at coordinate 1,407 of JAPOYQ010000639.1, read as the reverse complement.
TGACCCGGAACGCTGTTATGTTCTCGGGCATTCGATGGGCGCACACGGGGCCTGGGATTTAATCACGAGAGCCCCTGACCTGTTTGCGGCGGCGGTCCCGATCGGAGGCTGGGGGTTTACAGAGTGGGCGCATCGGGTGGTTGGCAAACCGATCTGGGCTTTCCATGTCGGCCGCGACCCTTTAATGAAAGTCAAATATACCAGAAATATGATCGCTTCGATTCGGAAAGCAGGAGGAAATCCCAAGTACACGGAGTATGAGGGTTCAACTCACGGAGAGAATCTGCGCGCCTACAAGGAACCTGAACTCTTACCCTGGCTATTTTCCCAACGCCGAAAATAATTCTTTACCTGACTTCTATTTACAGCCTATTCGCGGCTTCGGGTGCCGCCATAGATAGGTATCAAGACGATTGAGGCATACCAGAGCAGGGGCATTGGTACTGTGGTGGCTGGAGAGTTTGTCAGGCACGCCCTCGCTTCAGGGGTGATCCCCACTGGGATTGTTGGACAAGCAACACACCCAGGGTGGCAGAAAAGGTGGGGTTCGCCGACATGCACGACTACAAGGTTGCAATTGGCACATTCGGCGACGGATAGAGGGTCGCACGACACATAACACGACTGTGCGCGGCTCAGCCCTAATGGGCTTCGACCCAACCTGCTGCGCAGGTTTGCGTACAGCGCCGGACAAGAGATATTTCATTTTCATGTACACGTATTTCCATGTAAGTCTGTAGATGACATAGGAAAGAAGGTGTATTTTCCGCCGATGTCGGTTTTTTCTCAAAGTGTATTCTTTCAAAGGATGAACCTCTTGGATCAGCAGCAAAATTGGCCATCACAAGATTCCGTTCTTGCCCTCTTGGAAATCATACAACCAACGAGCACATCCTTTACCATCCATGAGCTTGCTGGGAGCTATTCTAATCATACACACCTTATTGAAGTAGAAACGGTCGAAAAGACCATCAAACGGTTTATATTGAGACGCTATGCCGGAAACGGCGAGGATCGCTCAAAAAAAGCACGACGTGAATATGAAACATTGAAATTGCTGTGTACGCATCACATGCCTGTTCCCAACCCCTTGTATATGGATGAAAAGGGCCTTTTGTTAGATTCTCCTGGAATTGTTACCGAATTTATCGACGGCCAACTGATTGAAGCACAACCTGAATCAAAAGAATGGGCAAGTAAGGTTGAGCTTGCCGCAAAGATGCTCGCCCAGATTCATGCTATCCCTTATCCCGAAACAGCGAAAGATTTTTTATGGAATGGGAATACAGACGCGGTTTGGTTCTTGGAATCCGGTGAAGTTCCATCGTATATGAAGGAACATTCCGATGGGGTATTAGTATGGAACGCCGTTCATAATCTATTCCCTCACATTGATCCAGTAGTGCC
>JAPOYQ010000469.1 GCA_026706505.1 Gemmatimonadota bacterium | reverse complement strand
GCAGTAGCCGGGTTTTCCATGTACGGGTCAAGGCCACCTGGACCAAATAAACGCTGGCCAAGTGCTGTGGTTACTATGCGGCGCGATACGTCCTTGATGACACCTGACGCCGTTGCCCAATGCCGGATAGAGGACACCATGTTCTTGCCGACCCCGAACCGTGCGATGGCATCGTCTGCCAAGAAGACCGACCTGTTATTATGGTCGTCCTCGGTTTCCCGGACGGCATCGAAGGCTTTCTTGAGCCATCCATACCGGAGCGGAAACGTCTCATGCCCGGATAGCTGTGGTTGGTAATCGTCTTGGTGGAGGGGTCCTCGTAGCATCGCCTCTATGCGCCGGGATAGTCTGCTGCGACCAAGCGGGCAACCCAAATAGACTTTCGGGCCGCTAGGTTGACAATATCTATACCCTGCGATACTGTCAACTGACGGCAGGCTCCCGGAGCTAAGAATGGACAATCAAGAGACCATCTACGCGGATTATCAGGCGACCACGCCAGTTGATCCACAGGTTTTGGCAAAGATGGCTCCCTGTTGGAGCGAGTCATTCGGCAATCCTCACTCAAGCGATCATGTTGTCGGATGGCGAGCCAACACAGCAGTTGAGGAGGCAGCCTCGTCCGTAGCGGCGTTGATAGGAGCCGACGCCGATGAAGTGATCTTCACCTCCGGTGCCACAGAAGCCAACAACCTCGCGTTATTCGGGCTTGCTCGGCGTGCGCCAAGGGGCCGTCGGCGTATCCTCGTCAGCGCAATCGAGCACAAGTGCGTTTTGGGTGCCGCACGGGCACTATCTGAGCGTGAGGGATTCACGGTCGAGGTCATTCCAGTGGACGGGGAAGGAGTTGTCGATTTCGATGCGTTGGAGAAACGCTTAGACGAGAGTGTTCTCCTGTTTTCTGTAATGGCGGTGAACAACGAAGTTGGAACCATTCAGGACATTCCGCGGATTGCTAAACTGCTCGCGCCCCATGGCATACTGTTTCATTGTGATGCAGCGCAAGCGCCCTGTGCCATGGACGTGAGTGATCTTGCCACACATGCCGACCTGATAAGCCTTTCGGGCCACAAGATGTATGGTCCTCAAGGCATTGGCGCGTTGTACCTTCGCCGCGATCTCAAAGAATCGCTTGAGCCCTTGATTTATGGTGGTGGACAGCAAGAAGGTCTGCGTTCCGGTACTGTTCCGATGCCACTTTGCGTCGGCATGGCAGCGGCAGCCGAGATCGTTGCCGACGACAAAGCGGAAGAGGAACGCAAGCGGGTCGCTTGCCAACGCGATACATTCATTCGCCTGCTACAAGGCGGGGATTTCCCGATTAACATAAATGGAATGGTCGGAGAGCAGCGCCATCCGGGCAATGCCAATATCTGCTTTGACGGCTTCCAGGCAGAGGACATCCTTGGCGTCCTTCAGCCGAGGCTTGCCGCGTCCACCGGCGCTGCGTGTGCGTCAGGCATTCCCGAGCCATCCCACGTACTTCGCGCTCTCGGTCTGACCACAGCGCAAAGCGACGCTTCCATCCGCTTTAGCTTTGGCCGATTTACCTCTTTCGAGGATATTGAGAGTGCGTCACACCTACTTGGGGAAGCTCTTGCTACTCTTTCTTTGGAGACCGAATCCCGGCCAAGATGATCGAGGCTGGGCCGAAGCTAGATGTCCGGCGCTTGGTCTCCTCCAGCATCGCCCCGAACACCCGCAAAGCCTGTGAAGCAGCGCTAGCGGCTTGGGATACTTGGCTGGCCTAAGCATGCTTACTGGGAGACAACTAAGGGAATTTGACCCGTGCAGCTCTACCTAGAGCACATCATCCGCGAGACCGGCCATCGGCACTGCGCGGCTCTGGAAGAAGTCCACCCCGAGATGCTGGACTATCTGCGCCCCCTGTTACGGCGAACCCTCGACACAGGCGAGACCATGCAATTGCCGCACACTGCATGGTATCTCCACGCCCAAACGCTCGACGGGCGGCTATATGTGTCGCTTTGGTGGAGCATAGCAGACAGTGCTCCTCCGCTGACCATGCAAGTAGAACAATCCGATCCACCGCGCTGTACCGTCTCGAGTACAGACAGCGCCGATCTCGATGAGTTTACCACAGCCGAGGCCGGCGAGTTGGAACGGTCAATAGCCTGGGCTTGGCTGATAGAGGGCAAAGAGGATTAACCATACGGCGTTCCGCTTGAGCCATAGGCCGCGCCGCTGTCTCCTTTTATACGCTAGCCAGTTGCTTTTAGAGACCGTTTTAAAACTCTGTTATCATGCGAGTCTTTTGAGTATGAGATGGATCATGGGGTAGTGTATCAGTTTGAATTTTTTCGGGCGTTTCTTCCCTTTATCAGAGGACTGGAAATTTCAAACCGATACACTACCGAATTCGCCGTGGCACGGCGGATATACGACGAATGTATCGAGCGCGTCGACTAATCGGTCGCAGCCGGCGGCCCCGTCTTCTGGTCCGCCAAACGACGGGAGGGCAATCTGATATACTGTCGGCCGCTGGCTTGCTCTTGCGCTTTGAGATCCGCGACGATCAAATCCAAGTCGTAGCCGAACCGCGCTGCATGTTCCTGTCTAATGCGCCGCACTTCGGCGACGATGGGATCCTCTTTCATGGCGCATCCTCCAAAAGTTCCTCCGGCGTACAGATAATCGCTGGCTCATATCCTTTATCTCGACAGAATGCCTCAATGCGCGCTCTCGCGCCGGCACCGGCTAAGTGGCGATAGTTCCACGTCATCAGATACGTACAGCGGCTGACGACGGCGACCGCAACGTGCAAGGCATCCTCAAGAGAAGTCTTAGGAATGGCTGCATTTTCTACCAAAGCATGCGCCAAAGCGGTCGCGTCTGGGGTGATTTCAAGTAACTCCACACCTTGCAGTATGTCCAGTCTGCGCTGAGCGACCTGCACATCACCTCCACCGGCCTCTTGGAGCACGAGTTGCGAAGCAACGACTCTGAAGTCTTGTCTTCTATACTCCCACCATTCTTGGGTCGATTGCTGATGTCCGGCTACGACTACATCACGGCTTGGCTTGGCCGCGAGATAACTCACCACCGTCGTCTCCAAGTAAACGACGGGGAGACTAGCCAACTTGCTATTCACGATGCGCTCCGCTAGCCTTTTGGCATGAGGCCGATAGCTTCGAGATGCGGCCTTGGGACGAGGCAATCCGTCGCGCCCGCATCAACCAGAAACAGCCCTTCCCAACTACGGTGCGGCGCAGCCGGAATGCGAATGGTGACGGTGACGTGCATGGCTCCCATGTCTGTTCCTTTTTTGGAGATCTCGCGGGCCCTCTCCTCGCTACTCGTTAGAACTTCTAAGACGACGCCTAGCACGTCAACTACCCCTCCTTGATATGGGCTTGCTGGGTGATAGTGTATTCATTTGAAATTCAAACGGATATACTATCGTTGTTTATGCTTCCGACGACTCTTCTTCCTGCTCTTCAGCCGTACCGATGCGATAGCCGACCCCGGGCTCCGTAAAGATGTAGCGGGGGTTGTTGGCGGCGTCGCCTAATGTACGTCGCAGCCTCTTGACGAGCGTGCGAACCAGACGCGAATCAACGGCGCTATACAGGCCCCAAATCCGTCGCAGCAGTACGTCGTGCGTCAACACCCGGCCGCGGCCAACGGACAGCTCGTAGAGGAGCTGATACTCCTTCGCGGTCAATTGCACCCGACGTCCCGCCACGGTCACGCGTCGTTCCTCGTAGTTGATGGTTAAGTCTCCAAGCACATAGGGCTGATCCGGCGCTGCCCGATCTGGATCGGTCTCTTTGCGCAGTGTGGCTTGAATTCTTGCTATTAGCTCGGTTGGGGAAAAGGGCTTGACCACATAATCGGATGCTCCCCTTTCAAAGGCCCGAGCAATAATTTCGTCTCGCCCATAGCCGGACAACAAGATCACCGGCACTTTGTCCACTTCAAGGATGTCTTCCATCAGTTTGATTCCGTCTGTACCGGGCAACACTACGTCCAGCAGGACTAGCTGAGGTTTGGACGACCGGATGAGCGGTGGGACTTCTCCAGGATCGGCGGTCACTATGGGTGTGTAACCCGCATTGGCGAGGGCGTCGCGAACGTACTTCAGGGTGTGCGGGTCGTCATCTACCACGAGGATGCTCTCACCCGGCCCTTGGGGCGCACGCGAGGGCTTGGTCTGCCGCGCGGTTTGGGGGACGGAGACGCTCGGACTCTCTTCGGCCACAGGGACGGTGAACGTGAACGTCGTGCCTAGGCCGGGGCCGTCGCTGTCGGCCCATATCCGTCCTCCGTGCGCCTCTACGATGCCCTTGCAGATGGCCAAGCCCAAGCCGGTACCGTGCGTCTCGCGCTCGCCGTCCTCGCTGTCGACAGGCGAAAACTTCCTGAAAAGGTGGGGCAGTAAATCGGCCGGGATCCCTCGGCCTTCATCGGCGATGGAAATACCGACATAGAAATCTTCTCGCACGGCGGTAAGCCGGATGGCAGAGGACGCTTCGGAGTAGCTGGCGGCGTTGGAAAGGAGGTTACTCAACACCTGGACGATGCGACGCCGATCCGCCATGATCCAAGGCAGATCCGGCGGGAGGTCCATCTCAATAGTAGTCCTACCCCCACCACTTAGAAATGTGTTTCTCGCCTCGTCGACGAGACTGGCCACGTCCGTCGGTTCCAGAGTGACCGAGAGCGAGCCGGTCTCGATTTGTGCCACGTCAACCAGGTCGCTTATCAAGTCCCGCATGCGCTCGGCCTGGTGGTCGATGATTCGGTAAAACTGTCGCATTTCCACCGGGTCGAGAGCTGTCGAGGAGGCGAGTAGGGTGGTGATAGCGCCCTTGATGGACGTCAGGGGGACCCGGAGTTCGTGGCTCACCATACCCAAGAACTCGGCCCGCAGCCGCGCCAACTCCTCCTGGGGCGTCATGTCCTGTACGGTCACGACAAAGGACTCGATCTCGCCCTCCCCAGCATAGATGGGCGTGGCATTGAGCAAGGTGGTCACCGACCGGCCGTCGGGCACCTGGACGACGACCTCCTCGGCGCGCACCGTCTCGCCCGTGCTCAGCGCCTGCGTCAGGGGCAGCTCTTCGAGGGAGATTTCCCGCCCATCCGCGCGCCGGAAGGTCAGCACCTCCAAGAGCTGCCCCAAGGAGCGACCCGGCATAAGCAGATCTCCGAAGATCCGGCTCGCCTCCCGGTTGAGCGATACGAGCTGCCCCAACTTCGCATCGAAGACCACGACACCCACCGGCGAGGTGTCTATCAGGGCCTCCAAGTCGGCCCTGGCCCGCTGCTCGTTGCGGTGCTGGCGGGCATTGGCTAGGGCCAGCGCCGCTTGAGCGGCGAACATCCCCAGGGTTTCCTCGTCTTCGGCGGTGAACTCTCGTCCGTCCTCCTTCTCGACCAGATAGAAGGTGCCGACATGGGTACCGCGATGACATATCGGCGTCCCCAGAAAGGTCCGTACTTGCATGAGGTCGCCGGTAACGCCCAGCGACCGAGCGTAGCCGGAAAAGTCCCGCAGCCGCAGCGGTGCTGGATTCGTGATGAAGAGTTCGAAAAGCTTCTGCCCCCCGGGCAGGGCCAACAACCCTTGGCGTTCTTCCTCCGTCAGGCCTGAGGTTATGAAGTCCTGGAACTGCCCGGACTCGTCGAGGGTGACAATCCCCCCGTAGCGGGCACCGGTCAGCGACCGGGCGCTGGCCACGACCTCCTGCAGGACGATGTCCAGGTCCAGGCTCTCATTGATGCGAAGGCTGGCTTTGCTCAGCCTGGACAGACGGTCTCGGAGGATCGCTACCTGTCGGTCGCGCGGGTCGGCTTGGGTCAACTTCTCACCTCCTATGGACGGCGTTCGACCCTCGGTCCAGGGTCGTTGGGCTCGACTGGACGGGACAACAAGATGCAAGGCGCAGTAGGCCCCGCCGGGCTAATTATACCTTTTTATACCTTTTCGGGCAAAATACCACAATAATATCACAGAAAAAGGTCTTGAATATCACCTACATGTCACGCATAAGAATTATGATATATAGGGTTAGGAAGTTTATGCAACGGTAGTGTCTCATCTACAAGGAAGATATGCCGTGAACTATTTCAAGCTATTCGCCGTCGCCGCCGCGCTGTTCCTGCTTTCTACACCTTATGGCGGCGCAAGACACCTCGGACGCGACGCTGTCGGCGCTGACCATTTCCGAGGGGACGCTCGCCCCCGAATTTGATTCGGCTACCACCTCCTATACGGCCTCGGTGGCCCACGAGGTGGCGTTCCTCACCGTCAAGGCCACCCGCAGCAACACAAATGCGGGCTTACGCATCTCGCCGGACGATTCCAACGACGGCACGGCCGGTCATCAGGTCGCCCTCGCGGTTCCAGTCCTCTGATAAAGGGAAGAAACACCCGAAAAAATTCAAACGGATACACTACCTACCCCCTAAAGGCTATTGCGATGCTGCATTTATTGCTCGTTTGGAGTCTCTTGGCCGCGGTCGGGCTTTGCGCCCAGGCGGCGATGGCCGACAAACCCGTCGAGACGAAGAAAGCACCGGAAAAACTCGCCCCATCCTCTCCCCTCAAGGAAACAAAGCTGAGCATGGCCAAGGCCGATACCGCGCAAACCAAGCCCCCGGCAACCGACCAGGAAAAGGAGAAGGAAAAGTCCAAAAAATGGAGCACAGGCAAGAAAGTATTGGTGGGTGGGGCTGTTGGCATTGGGATGGTCGCCGTCGCCGCGGTTGGGCTCTTGCTCTTCTTCTTTTCCCACACTCTCATCCACACCACCCCAAAGAGAGGTGTATCATGAAGCAATTCAGCAGAATCGCAGCGATCTTAACTTTGATCGCTTTCATAGGGGCGTGTAGCCAAGAGGCTGTACCGCCCTCTGCCCCCCCCCTCCCCTCTGGTAAGGTTGCGACACCCGAAGTGACCTTGGACCCCGAGAGCGGATGGGAGATCGTCAGCGGCATACCATCGGTAGTATGTACCGTCAAGGTCAAAGGTCGAAAGGTGGAGTATAAAATATTCAAGGGGAACAAGAACGCTTTCTCTGTTGGCAAAAATTCAGGGAAGGTCAAGTACAAGGGGAAGAAATTTAAGGCATCGAAAGAATCGGCCTCGCTAACCATAGAGGCCACCCACAAGCCGAAGGGTGAAAAAAGGTCGTCGTTGGCCACGGTGCCTATTACTATCACGGTCCAGCACCAGGAGACTGGTGAAGAGCCGGAGGTCTCGACCCAGACAAGCAATGAACCCCCGAATTTTGGGGAAACAGTAACAGAGAGGCGCAATGCGCTCAGTGTGTCTTGGGATCATGTTCCGGGTGCCGGCAATTACCAAGTGCGCCGGAGACACAAAACCGACAGTGGATGGAGTGATTGGAGTATATCACAAGAAAAGATTGTTAAGGTGGTCGGTAGGGATGAACGTCTTAGCTATCACATTGGAGGACTGCGCGCGGGATTGCCTTATCAAGTCTCCGTAGGGACCGAGATAGGCGGCGATGAAAAATGGTCGGATCCGGGTACAGAATCATATATCCCCACTGGCCTAGTAGAAGTAGACATCCTCATCAAGAATGGTGAACACAAATACGCAGTGAGATGGACCAACTTGACGTCGTGGAAGAATTGGGATGGTGTGATTATGGTTGGGTGGAAGAAGGGGATTGATGGGGCTCCATTTGTGCAGGTAACGCATGATACGATTAAGGATACATACACTGGCAAGCCTAAACCTTGGCCTGCGAAGGATCATTTCCCTGCCGGCTGGACAACTGCCGTGGTCAACAATGACAACAACAGATATGCTTTCCCTGATGACAGCATAGGGACAGGTTGCCATGAGGTGGAGGTATGGGCCATAGGTCCCATCTTTGGGGTACGTTCAGAGAAGATAGGGAATACGGTATTTGGGTGTCCTTAACCTACTGACGGCAGCTAAGAAATAACTAGGATCTCAACATGGGTCGGCGATGCTATTACGGGTCGCCGACCCATGTTGAGTAGGTCATAAGTATGGCTGGCTTGGAACCTCTTGGTCAAGTTTTGCACTTATGTCGTGATGGCCGACCGAATAATGAAGGAGGAAACACAGCAGACGTCCAAGAAATGGAACACAGGCAAGAAAATAGCGGTGGGGATCGGGGCGGCCATAAGCTCTGCGGTGTTAGGATTTATCAGTTTAGTCTTCTGGTTGATAGCACAACTGTGGTAACTGGCTGCTGGACATGGTGGAACAAAAGGAGGCCCCTTCCTGTTCAGACGAACCTCTTCGTTGCCCGTATTAGGTGCGCTGGTGATTAATCCGAACCGCTTGGATGGTTCCTTTCCCGACGAGGCGTACCAATTGCCTAAAACCTCTGCAGCTAACCCCCAAGCCGAAAGCGTCGATGCCTACTGTGAAATCCTTGACGAACCAGTACAGTTCGTCGGCGAGGCCGGCCAAATCTCAAACTAAGGAGGCCAATGCGATGAGCCACCCGATCACCGCGGAAGAGTTCAGGCAGATCCTTGAGACGCGCATCGAGCGTCCCATCGAGCAGATCAACAACCGGCTAGCGCATATCGAGGAAACGCTGAAAGAGCACGACGGCCGCTTCAACGAATTCCTGGGCCTCTTGGCCAAGATCGACCGGCACCTTGAAAAGCAGGCGGCCAATCCACTCTCTACGGGCCGTCCAGAGTAAAGCCTCGGGGGCGCGCTAAGCCATATCCCCACACCTGCGGAGGAGAGATCATGCGGAGGACACTTTTGAGCCTGTTGGCCTTCTTCTTTATCGGGCAGACCGGGGCCAACGCAGAGGATGCCGACTTGTACGGGGCTTGGTACGGCTCCCTAGAAAGTGAAGAAGGGCCGATAACCGTCGTGTTTGTTTTCGATGAGGGAGGCACCTTTGA
>JAPOYQ010000108.1 GCA_026706505.1 Gemmatimonadota bacterium | reverse complement strand
ATCAATTCGATCATCGCGTAATACGCCGCTATGACTTCCTTGGCTTGATCCAAGCTGATGGACGCGGCTCCATCTACCGAGCCGAGTTGCGCATGGGCCTGGAGGTCTTTTTCGCTCCACAGCGGATCGGGGAGTGCCTCTGGGTCGTAGCGGTCCAAGTACGCTTGCGGCGGGTCGAAGGGCGCGTGCGGATCGAACATGTTGACGCTCATCAGCCAAGGCGTGGTGCGCTCCTCGCGCATGAACTCAATGGCCTTGTCCGCGCACCAAGTGGTCTGGTGCAGTGCGGGTGGCAACTGGGCTGGATCTTCGCGCAGTTCGGCTAAGGTGTGGCCTTGGGTGCGGACCCAATCGGCGTACGCGTGGCCTTCGGGCCACTGGTCGCGCGAGTCGTGGCTCCAGTGGAAGACGCGATAGCCGTCGTCGCCGCGCGGCTCGATCCGGCCGTGGGCACCGGCTAGGTGCAGCTTGCCGGCCAGCCCGCAGTCGTAAGAAGCGGCATCGGTCAGCAGCTTGGTGACCAGCGGGGCCGCGTCGGCCCAGTAGGCATTGCCATTGGTGCAGCCGTGGACGCTGCTCGGATACATGCCGGTGAGGAAACTGGCGCGACTCGGGGTGCAGATCGGGCTTTGACAGAAGGCGTGGGTAAACGCGGTGCCCTCGCCAACTAGGCGGTCGATGTTCGGCGTGCGGATGTGCTCGTTGCCCAACGCGCCAATCGTATCGTAGCGCTGCTGGTCGGTGCAGATCCAGAGAATGTTCGGACGCATGGTTCTGTCTCCCATCCAGTATAGGCGTGGTTCCGTATATTTAGCCTAATATGTCCAATGCTATCAATGCCCTCGTTCTCGTCTTCGCTCTCGCCGGATTGACTGTGGCCGACGATACGGAGGTTCGCGGCATCACCATCTCCACGCACGGTATCGGCCGCGACTGGGGCACTGACGCCATCGTGCCGACCTTAGAGGACATTCGCGCTGTGGGTGCCAATTGGGTGGCGATCCATCCCTACGCCAGCATCCGCGCCGATGGGACACTCCGGTGGTCGGATATCAATCCGGACGACCCGCCAGCCCATATCGTGCGTCCCATCCGCGAGGCCCACAGCTTGGGATTGCGCATCTATATCAAGCCCCATATCGCCTATTGGCGCTCGCCCTTTGCTTGGCGGGGCGAAATCGCCTTTGCCCGCGCCGAGGATTGGCAGCGGTTCTGGCGGGGCTATCGGGAGTGGATCGCGCTGTTGGCCACCGTCTGTCGGGAGGCCGATGGCTTCGTCGTCGGCACTGAGCTGGACCGCATGCTGACCTTTGAGGAGGAATGGCGCGCACTCATTGCCGAGGTGCGCCAGCGCACCGATGCGCCGCTGACTTACGCGGCCAATTGGACTGACTACCGCCAAGTGCCTTTCTGGGACGCCCTCGACGTCATCGGCATTCAGGCTTATTTCCCCCTCACTGAGGATCCCGATTACGACGAGGAGGATATCCGCGCTGGCTGGGCAGAGCGCATGGGAGAACTGCGGGCCTTTGGCGAGCTACACAACCGCAACATCCTCTTCACTGAGTTGGGCTACAACCAGTCGCACCAAGCGCCGATTGCGCCGTGGACGTATCCAGTGGATGGCGAGGACGCGCTCCCCGTTCAGGTGGCCTGCATGCGCGCCGCGCTTGACGCCATCGCCGCTGAGCCGCGCGTGGTTGGTGCCTTGCTGTGGAAGTGGTTTCCGCATCCGCGCCCGGTTGGCCGCAACTTCCAGCTAGCGATCCCACCGATCAAGCGCGTGATTGCCGAGGCATGGCTCAATCCGCAATAAGCCCGGTTCCGCGCAGTAAAGTTTCCTGTACGAGGAGTTCGTGGTCGAGTGAGCGATCCGGGCCGTGTTCGCCCTTGAGCACTCTTAGAAGGGACGCTAGTTCGAGTTCGTAGAGCCCCTGCCGCGAAATTCCTTCGAAAGGCACCATCTGTTCGCCCTGCGTATAGCCGTCGGCGGCTTCGGTCAGGCAGAGCCGGATGGTATGGCCCGGCTCAAAAGGCTCTAGCAGAATCGCGCTGCCGCGATCGCCATAGACCTCAAAGCGCCGCGCCATCGGCTGTGGCTCCATCGCCGCAATATCGACCCAGGCCATGGCCCGCTCGTATTCAAAGACGCCGAGCGTGTTGTCCTGAAACGCGGGCACGATGCCGGTGTCGTTGCGCAGAAAGGCCGTCACTTTCTCCGGCCGCCCCAGAATCCACACCACTTGGTCGAGCATGTGCCCGGCTAGATCGTAGAAGATGCCGCCGTGGTGCCCGGCGGCGATTACTTCACGCCCGGCCTCGGTGATGTTGGTGGACATGTGGGCGCGCACCGAATAGACATTGCCCAAAAAACCCGACCGCGCCCACTCTGCGATCTGACTGAAGCCGGGATGGTAGCGCAGCATAAAGCCCATTTGCACTTGCAGATCGGCGGCCCGCGCCTCTGCTACGACTCGCTGCCACTGCGCCCAATCGTCTCCGGCTGGCTTGTCGTACCACACGTGCTTGCCGGCTTGGACGATGCGCTCGGTCTGGTCCAAGCTCTCGTCGTTGCGGCCCTCGGAGGCGACGGCGACAATGGAGCTATCGCCGAGCAGTTCTTCTTCGCTGTCCAAGAAGCGGACCTGCCGATAGAGTTCGTCGTCTGCGACTTGCTGGCGGCGTTCGGCGTCGGGTTCGTACAGGCCGACGACTTCGACCTCGGGGTTGTCGAGCATTGCCTTGAGTTTGCCAGCGGCGTGACCGTGCTTGGTGCCGTACTGCGCCATGCGGATCATGGGATCTCCTCGCGGAAGAATGTGTTGTGATTTGCCAAGCAACCTTACTCTTTTTGCGTTGGCGAGTTTGAATCGAGATTAACAGATCCTTCTGGCTCTGAGTCCAGCCATAGTCTGATGTCTTGTCGAAATGTTGCCCAGACCTCGTCTAGCTCAAGCACAAGATCCTCCATTTTCGTCCAGTCCAGCCGAAAGGAATAGGCATGTCGTACGAAGTGGCGAAATCCAAGGTACGGCTCAAGGCGATCTATTGTTTCTGGAAAGACGACAGGATGCCTGTTGTCCGTCTTGCGAGCCATCAAATGGAGAAGCTCCCAATGCCAGTTCGAACCAGTTGGCATCTGCCCATCCACCCGTTTAGCAATAGTCTGGAATACGTTTTCTACACCGTTGTAGAACGAATGGAGAACTCCCGCTAACGCAGTCAATTCAACGAGGTTGGGTTCATTGATACTGGCCTTAGATAGGAGTGTGCGATACGCACGAAAAAGGTCCTCGATCTGTTGCAATTCTCGCTCAATGTGAGCCAGAGCACGATCATCCAACATGGATCATGCCCGCTTCGCGTTCGAGAAAGGCCGTCAGGTCTGGGTCGGCATCCAAGTCAACTAGGTCAGCGGACCGACGCAGTTCTATGAGTAGTCTCCCCTGCAATTTGAAGAACTGTTTCGCCGGACAGCCGCGGACGGCAAAGTCAATGTCTGAGTCGGGCCGTACTCGTCCCTCTGCTACGGAGCCGAACACGTATACCTGCTGACAGCCGGCCTCTTTGAGGATCGCCACTCCGCGGGCCACATCGCGCTTAATGCTGTCTGGAACGCCCTGTAAGCTCACCTTTGAACTCCTTACTTAATTCCCATCTCAGCGGCCCATCCACCCGCCATCGACGATTACGATGGACCCGTGCACGTAATCGGCTGCCCGAGACGACAGCCACACCACTGCGCCTTTTAAGTCGTCCGGCGTGCCCCATCGGCTGGCTGGGATTCTCACTAGTAGCTGCTCGTTGCGCACTGGATCGTCGCGCAGGGCTTGATTGTTGTCGGTGGCGATATAGCCGGGGGCAATGGCATTGACGTTGACTCCGCGACCGGCCCATTCGTTGGCCAGCGCCATGGTCAATTGCCCGATCCCGCCCTTGGCCGCGGCATAGCCCGGCACGGTGATGCCGCCTTGGAAGGTCAGCACCGAAGCGGTGAAGACGATCTTGCCCCGGCCTCGGGACAGCATCTGCTTGCCGAATTCTCGCGCCAGTACGAACTGCGCGTTTAAGTTGACCTCGATGACGTGGTCCCAGTCTTCGTCTCCATGTTCCTCAGCTAGGGCGCGCCGAATCGTACCGGCGTTGTTGATGAGGATATCGATTGGGCCGACTTCGGCGTTGACCTGCTCGACGAAGGCGCGGACCGCCTCCCGGTCGCTGAAATCGCAGGCGTATCCTGTGAAGCGTTTGCCGCGCTCGGCAATGTCTTGGCCGACCTCGGAGTCTGCTTCCAGCGAGGCGCTGACGCCGACGATATCTGCGCCCGCCTCGGCCAATGCTTGCGCGAACCCGCGCCCGATGCCTCGGCGGCACCCGGTGACTAGCGCCGTCTGGCCGTCGAGCTTAAAAAGGTCCAAGATGCTCATTCTATGTTATTCCCCTTGGGTGTCGATTAAAATTTTGACCGCATCCGTGCCCGCTGTCAGCCGGGCAAAGGCGTCGGGTAGGGCGTCTAAGGGAAGGCGCTCGGTAATCAGCTCGTTGAGCGGCAGTGCGCCGCTGGCTGCCAGTTCGATGGCGCGGTCGTAGTCTTCGGGTTCGTACACGCGCACGCCGCACATTTTTAACTCGCGCCAGAAGAATTGAAAGAGATCCACTTTAGGAGCGTCAGCGAAAATCGCCACCACCACGATCCGCCCCCGGACCTTGGCGAGCTTAGTCATTACCTCGGCTCCGGCCGACGAGCCGGAGACCTCGAAGACTGCGTCGGCTCCCGCGCCCTCGGTCCAGGATTCGACGTGGGAGACTAAGTCCTCCTCCAGTGGATGGACGGTTTCCAGTCCCAGCGCGTGTGCCGCCTGTAGCCGATAGGCATTGACCTCGGCCACCCGCACCTCGGCTCCAGCGTGTTGCGCCACCAGCGCATTGAGTAGGCCGATCGGGCCGCCGCCGATCACTACGACTTTCTCGCCCGGCACCACCTCGCCCAAGCGCACGTCGTGGCAGGCGACCGCCAGCGGCTCGACTAGGGCACCTGACGTCATCGGCATGTCGTCCGGCAGGCGGTGCAGTGTATGGGCCGGAACTGTCCACGATCCTTGGAAGGCTCCCGGACTGTCGATGCCGATGAAGTTTAGGTTTTGGCAGATATGGCCATTGCCGGCGTTGCAGGCCGCGCACGAGCCACAAGCCTCTAAGGGACGCACTACGACCGGATCGCCCACGGCCCAGCCTTCGACGTCGGCTCCGACTTCTGCGATCCGTCCCGACATCTCGTGCCCAATGACTTGGGGCATGTCGATCCGGCGGTCCTGATGGCCTAGGTAAATGTGGATGTCCGTGCCGCATACGCCGCAATAGGCTACTTCGATTCGCACCTGATCTGCGCTAGGGGATTGCACTCGGCATTCGCCGATTTCGACCGTGCGGTCGCCGCAGTAATAGGCTGCCTTCATCGCAGATGCCAGTCCGCGTCTTCGAGTGCCTCGTAGATCACGCCGCCCTCCACCTGCTCGGGCATGGGGATGCCGAGTAAGTAGCACAGCGTCGGCGCGACGTCGACCGCGCGCACCTGCCGCTCGAGCGCAAGCCCTTGCTTTACTCCGGCCCCAGCCAACACGAACGTGCAGTGCTGCCCGCCGACGCCGAGCGTGGCTGAGGGTAGCTGCTTGCCGTGCGCTCCGTCGTATTCGGGCCGCAGCGCATAGACCACGTCGCCAACGAGTTCGCCCTCCAGATTGACCATCTCCGCGTCTTCTCGCGTCAGCGCGAGGGCAAAGGGGCCGCGCCCGGTCTGCGGATGGCGATAGGCGTGGAGGGCTTCGATGAGGTCGAGCCGCGTTTGCTCGTAGTCGCTGGGATCGACGATCCCCGTAGGCTCGCGTCCCTTGAGATTGACGAAGATGTGGACCAGCCCCACATTGGCCGCCCGCGTCCGCTGCCAGTCGACCTGCTTTTTCTCGGCGTCTGCATAGACCAAAAAGCCCGCCTGTTCCAGCACCTCGGCGATATCGACTGGCCGGTGTTGGTTGGGGGTGCCGCCGTGATCGGAGACGACCACGACGACGGTGTCGTCATCGGCTAGCTCGACGACGCGGCCGATCATGTCATCTATGGAAGCATAGGTCTGGGCTACGCCCGCTTGACAGCGCGCTAGCGTGTGCGCGTCGGCCCCGCTGCACTCGTCGGCTTGCGAGAGGAAGAAATGGCTGGTGTAATCCGAGGCGTGGGTTTCGATGAACAGCACGTCCCAGTCGTTGCTCTCCGTCAGGTAGTGAGCGACCTCGGCCAACCGCTGGTGGTGGAAGTCCAATAGCTCGAAATAGGTCGCGTCATCGACTACGCCCAAGGCGTCTCGTGCTGGATTCTGCAGGAAATTGCCGACGTTTTGGTCAATCTGCTGCGCCACTTCCTCCGGCTGTGTGTACCCGGTCGCCGGCCAGACTTGGGGCACAAAGAGCTCGAACACATCGCCTGCTGCGCTCAGGCTGACGAGCTTCATGCGCACGTAGCCGTCAAGCGCTTGGCCGTCAATCTCAAAGTCGTCCTTCCACCACTCGGTCCATTGGCCTACCGCCAGCTCGGCGACCCGATCACCCGCATCGCGGCTGCGGCAAATGAGCAGCCGGTCGTAGCCCTTGTCGGCCGAGGCGTATATCAGGCCGTAGAAATGCTTAGGTGTCCCTTCTCGGCCTTGGCGGCGCATATCCGCCCGCCCGCGTTTGAGCGGTTCGATGACCAGCGCCACTTCTTTGGGTGGCAGCGCGGATGTGGGCGCATCTTGCCATCCCTCGGCTGGGACAATCTCCACCGGATCGACGTTGCGCACCTTTTGCAAGGCACTCGGGTCCAACGTCTCGGGATCGCGTGGACCGCCGATCGGCCGGGGCGTCCAGCCGCCGCCGACAAAGAGATGGTAGCCGGTGATCTGATGCACGTTGGACACGCCCGGGCCGGTGCCCTCGACTTGGATGCCGGTTTGCACGGTCGGCGGCCAGGACATCTCCCACTTGACCAAGATCGGCTTTTTGCCGGCCCGCTCGACCGTGTTCCATATGTACTCGGCCTGCGAAAGCCCGGTGTTGATTCCCCACACGGTCTCGTCGAGACGCCCGCCGAGCTTGCGGATGTTGAAGTCCATGACTTGGTGGGTCCCCGCCCAAGCCCCAGTCGAAGTGGCCGTCCAGCCGGGTGGCGTCAGGGTTGGAAAGACGCCAATCATGGGCCGTTTGGTGCCCTGCGCCATGAGCTGACCCAAGTGGGGCATGTGACCTTGGTCCACCATGTGTTGTACCAACTCCATGGCGGCTCCGTCCATGCCGATGACGATGGCTTTTTGCGCCGGACTATTCATGTAATTCCCCTGTAATTAGTTAGTGATATTACGCACCCAGGTAGGGGGCGGTTTGAAACCGCCCCCTACCGTTAGGACGATGCGTACCATCAGTTAGTTAGATTCCCAAGCGTTCGTACTGCTCCGAGGGGGCTTCGCACGTTTCCATTTGTGCGCGCAACAACTCCTGCATTCGCTGCTCTAGTGCCGCGTCGGCGAGCGGGGCCTCTTGGCGCGGGTCTTGCTCTAGGTCAAAGAGCAACGTCCCGTATTCGTGCTGCTTGCTGCGCGTGTGTCCTTGCGTCCGTAGCAGCCGACAGCCCTTGCTGAAACCGAACGGCTCGGCTAGCTCCACGTTGGCGAATTCATCGACTGAGAAGGGGTCGCGCATGTGCGTGGGCATGAGCGTGTAGTTGTACAGGGGCTGGTTGTCGGGCTGGGTGGGCGCGCGCATGTACACGTAGCGGCCGTCGGTGACGTTCACCTGCCCGCCGTGGTTGCCGAAAATCGCGGCCTCGCGCGCGGGTGCGTCGCTCGCGCAGACTTCGCGCAGGCTCTGGCCCAGCATGTCCGCAGTCGGCTCCATCTCGAAGAGGTCCAGCAAGGTCGGCCCCAAGTCGATCGACGGCTGCACTAGGCTCTGCCGTCGCTGGTCCGCGTGGCCGCAGCGCGGATCCCAGACGAAGAACGGCGTGTTGGACAGCTCGCGGTACCAAGGCATCTGTATCTTGGCCCACAGGTCGTGCTCGCTGAGCAGGAAACCGTGGTCGGTCCATACGATGAGCATGGTGTCGTCCCACAGTTCGAGCCGGTCCATCTCGTCGAGGATGTCGCCGAGGCGGGCGTCGCACATGCTCAGCAGCGATGCGTAGTGGCCCCGGCATTGATCGACGAGGGCTTGCTCTTCGGTTACGGGGCCGTAGGTCGGCCAGTCGAATAGCACGGATGAGCGGTTCTTAAAAAGCTCTGGGTAGAGGTCTTGGTATTGGCGCTGGGTGAAAAATGGCTCGTGTGGGTCAAAGGTCTCGATGTGCAAAAACCAGTTGTCTTCGGCGTGGTTGCGTCGGATGAACTCGACGCCGGACTTGAAGGTCTGCGATTGGGGCTGATCTTCTTCGCGGCGCATGTATTGCCGGTTGACGCGGTCTTGGCGATGCCACATGCTGCGGCCCGCATTGCTCGCGTGCGCCTCTACGGGCGGCGGATCGGCCACCTGCCCGATCCACGGATCGCCTTCTTGGCCGCGGAAGAACTGCCAAGTGTTGTACTGAGTGTGGTAGGTAGCTCCGCCGGCCTCCCAGTAGTGGTAGTGGTCGCTGATGAGGTGCGACGAGATTCCGGCCTCGCGCAGCATTCGAGGGACGGAGTCGTCGAACGGCTCCAGCGGCCCCCAAGAGCGGTGGAGAAAATTGGGTCGCCCGGTGTGCAGATCGCGGCGGGCGGGCATACACGGCATGGAGCAGACGTAGCTGGTGTCGAAAGTGAGAGACCGCTCGGCGAGTCGCTGGAAATTGGGCGCGTGCGTCCAGTCGCAGCCGTAGGGCGGCAGCATGTGCCGGT
>JAPOYQ010000855.1 GCA_026706505.1 Gemmatimonadota bacterium | reverse complement strand
AGCCGAATGGGCGTCGATGTTGATGCGCCTGTACACGCGATGGAGCGAGCGCCACGGCATGGAATGCGCGGTTGTGGATCTGCAGCAAGCTGAGGAAGCCGGCATCAAAGGCGTAACCATTGAGGTTAGGGGGGATTACGCGTATGGCTACCTCAAAGCCGAAGCCGGAGTCCATCGCTTGGTGCGGCTTTCGCCTTTTGATACAAGTCGCCGTCGCCACACTTCGTTTGCTTCGGTCTTTGTCTATCCAGAAGTCGAAGACGATATCGAGGTGGACCTCAACGACGAGGACGTGAAGGTCGAAACCTACCGCTCCGGGGGCGCGGGCGGCCAACACGTGAACAAGACCGCCTCGGCTGTGCGGGTCACGCATCTGCCCACCGGCATTGTCGTCCAGTGCCAAAACGAGCGCTCGCAGTTCAAGAACAAGGCCACTGCGTTTAAGGTGCTGAAGGCGCGCCTGTACCAGCACCTCAAGGACGAGCAGAAGCAGAAGCAGCTCGCGGTGGAGAGTACCAAGAAGAGCATTGACTTCGGGTCGCAGATTCGCTCCTACGTGTTCCATCCATACACTATAGTCAAAGACCACCGCACCGCTTGCGAAACGGCCAATGTCCAAGCTGTAATGGACGGAGACATCGACCGATTCATCCGAGCCTATTTGACCGAGGGACAAACGTGAGCATTGCCTTGTTTGTCGCCGGCCGCTACCTGCGCTCCAAGCAGCGCGAGGGCTTCTTCTCGGTCATCGCCTATATGGCCGTCGGCGGAGTAATCTTGGGGGTAGCGGCTTTGGTGATCATCCTCTCGGTGACGAATGGTTTTGCCGGCGAAGTCAAAAATCGGCTGATCGGCATGAACGCTCATGTCAACATTCGCCGCTTCGACGGTGGCCCCATCGCGGATTGGGACGCGCTGTTGCAACAGGTGAAAGGCGCTGCCGGAGTCGTGGGTGCGGCCCCGGTCGTGGATTCCAAGGTCATTATCGCCTCGCAACTCGACTTGGGCCGGGTCGATGGCATTCCCGTGTGGGGTATTGATCCGGCGACCTTTCCAGAAGTTTCCGACTTGATCGAACACCTGAGCTACGCCAATCCAGAAGGTCAGCTGCGCCTCGGCTTGCTGGCAGAGCTAAACAAGCGGGGGATTGTTCTCGGCGAGTACTTGGCGCGGCGCTTGCACGTGGGGCTGGGTTCTGAGGTGTTGCTGATGACGGTGCAAAATCTCGATGTGGAAGCAGCCGTGATGGACGGTTTCTCGCCCCGTCCTTGGTCCTTTTTTGTGACCAATCACTTTCAAAGCGGCATGTACCAGTACGACGACAACTATGCTTTTATTCATATAGAAGACGCCCAACGCATGCTCGAATTGGGCGATGCGATTACCGATATTCACATCCACGTCGCAGACATCTACCAAGCGCCTGAGATCCGCGACCGCCTAGCCGAGGAGTTGGGTTATCCCTACCAAGTGCGCGATTGGACCCAGCTTTTTCCAGAGTTCTTCCGCTGGATCGAGTTAGAAAAGTGGGCGATCTTCCTCGCGCTGAGCCTCATCGTGCTGGTTGCGGCCTTTAACATCATGTCGATCTTGGTCATGTCGGTGCTGATCAAGACTCCCGAGATTGGCATCTTGCGGACGATCGGTTGCACCGTGGGAGAGATATATCGCATTTTTGTCTATCAGGGTTTGGCCATTGGTGGCATCGGCACCTTCTTGGGCTGCTTGATCGGCTTTGCGCTCTGCTTGGCCCAACAGCGCTTTGCCCTGATTTCCATTCCCGGGGACATGTATTTCATTAGCTCGTTGCCCGTGGATATGAATGTCGTGGATTTTGCACTGGTGGCGGCGATTAGCATGGTCATTTGTTTGGCGACGTCGATTTATCCGGCGCGCAAGGCCGCTGGGTTGATGCCCGTAGAAGCCATTAGGTATATAATGTAGCATGGTGAAACAAGCCGACATCATCCTTGAAGCGCGCGGTTTGCGCAAGGTGTTCGATACTGGCGGTGAGGGCTTGGAAGTGCTCAAGGGCGTGGACTTAGTGGTGCGGGCGGGCGAGCTAGTCGCGGTTATGGGTGAGTCTGGAGTTGGCAAAAGCACCTTGCTGCACTTGTTGGGTACAATCGATCTGCCGACGGCTGGCCAATTGCGAATCGCCGACACCGATGTGCTAAATCTCGGCGATCAGGCGCTGTCGCGCTTTCGCAATCGGCACATTGGTTTCGTATTCCAATTTCACTACCTGCTGCCGGAATTTACCGCGCTGGAAAATGTCTTGTTGCCGGCGAGGGTCGCTGGCGTCGATCGCCACCAAGAAGCCCTTGAGTTGATGGATTCCGTCGGGCTAGCCGACCGCTTGCACCACAGGCCTGGGTCGCTGTCGGGCGGTGAGTGCCAACGGGTGGCCATGGTGCGAGCGCTGATCACTCAGCCGTTGGTCGTGCTGGCCGACGAGCCGTCGGGCAACCTCGACGAGGCGGCCAGCGAGTCTCTGCATCAACTGCTCGCCGGATTGGCCCGGGAGCGCGGGCAGGCTTTTGTGGTGATGACCCACGACCGCAAATTGGCCCAGAGCATGGATCGCCGGGGGCGCATAGAAGCAGGTGTATTGCATATGGAAGACGGCGCGACATGAAATGCGGAGTGTGCGCCAAGCGCGAGGCCGTAGTGGCCTATACCCATATCGTTGACGACGTAAAACAGACGCTCTTACTCTGTCAGGAGTGCGCTAAAGAAAAAAACATCGAGGTGCGGGTAGCCCCGGCTGAACAGACCAAAGACGCACCCGTGCTGATGAAGGAAATCAAGATAGAGTTGGCCAAGTTGGCCGGAGCCGAAGGAGACGGGGACGCGCGGTGTCCAACCTGCGGGATGAGTTACGAGGAGTTCAAGAAGGTGGGTCGCCTCGGATGCCCGCATTGTTACGATGCTTTCTCCTCACAGTTAGAGCGTCTGCTCAAGCGCATCCACGGCGACAACAGGCACCGGGGCAAGGGACCGTTGAAGGTGGCACAAAGCGCCCCAGCGCCCGACGAACTGGAGCGCTTGCGTGCAGAGTTGGCCCAAGCGGTAGCGGAAGAGGCCTTTGAAGAGGCCGCTCAGCTCAGGGACCGCATCCGCGTTCTCGAAGGAAAATAGCTGTGAATATTGAGGACCTCGTTTACAATGCGGCTGGCTGGCTCAGTGGGGAAGGGGATGGCGAAGGTATGGTCGTTAGCTGTCGTGCCCGCTTGGCCCGCAATCTCGCGGCGTGGCCCTTTGCGCCGAAGACCTCGCTCGACGACCAAGAGAAAATCATTGAGCAAGTCCTGAGTACCGCGCAGAAGTGCCACCATATGCGCAATGCGGCCTTTTTCCAAATGAACGCCCTACAGACCAACCAGCGACAGTTGCTAGTGGAGCGCCACCTAATTAGCCCGGCCCTCGCCAAAAGCAAGGGCCGGCGCGGCGTGCTCTTCAATGCCGATGAGTCGCTCAGCGTGATGATCAACGAGGAAGATCACCTCCGTTTGCAGGCTATTCTACCGGGTTTGCTGACGCACGCAGCGTGGCAGCAGGTTGATGCGCTCGACGACGCGCTTAATAGAGAATTGGAGTGGGCGCAATCAGAGCGCTGGGGCTTCTTGACGGCCTGCCCGACCAACACGGGGACGGGCTTGCGAATATCGGTACTCATCCATCTGCCAGCCTTAGTCCTGACCGAGGATATGGAGCGGGTGGTGCGCGGTTTGGCCCGGATGACTTTCGCGGTGCGTGGTTTCTACGGGGAAGGCACCAATGCGGTCGGCAACCTATTTCAGATATCCAACCAAGTCACCATGGGCGTGCCCGAAGAGGAGATCGTCGAGAGGCTCTCGGAAGTGACTCAACAGATTATGGGTCACGAAAAGGAAGCGCAGACCGCCTTGCTAGCAGACGCATCTGCCCAAGTGGAGGACAAGGTTTGGCGAGCGTATGGGATTTTGCGACACGCGCGGGTATTGAGTGGTCAGGAGTTTATGAACTTGCTATCGGCGGTGCGCTTAGGGTGTAGTTTGGGGATGATCAACGGCTTGCCGCTCGGTTTCATCAATCAGTTAATGATCATTACCCAGCCTTCGCATTTGCAGGCCGAATCACGTGAGGATCTCTCTCCGGCAGACCGCGATGTGCGCCGCGCCGAACTAGTGAGGCGGCGCTGGGCCGAACAGGGGAGTTCACCTTGACAACAATCTGCCCGTTTGGTAGGTTCAAAATCGAGAGTTATCTGGCAGATTTACAACGCTCGATATTCAATTCATGCGCTCCGAATGGTCGAGCATCAAGCTTCCTTATTACATAGGCGGATTGTGGAGGACGATTAGATGAACAACATGTTCACTGAAAATGTAAAACAGGTAATGAAGCTGGCGCGCGAGGAGTCGGCGCGCTTGGGTCACAACTACATCGGCACCGAGCATTTGCTGTTGGGCATTATCAAGGACGGCAAAGGCAAGGCCGTGGCCGTGTTGACGAACTTGGGGTTGAGTTTGGAGACGGTCAAACAGTCGGTGGAAGACTACGTGACGACCTCGGGCGGCACTATGACCATCGGCGAGGTGCCCTATACTCCCCGTGCTAAACAGATTCTCGAAGTGGCAGCCAACGAGGCCAAGGAGATGAAGACGCAGTTCATTGACGTCGAACATCTGCTCTTGGCGCTGCTCAAGGACAAGGAAGGGGTCGCCGCACAGATTCTGGCCGCCTTTGGCGTCGATTACAAAACGGCTATGGAAGAGACCTTGGCCGTGCTCGAAGGCAAGACTACCGGACGCAAGGAAAAGGGCAAGAAGAGCAAGACCCCCTTCCTCGACCACTTTGGCCGCGACCTGACCCAGTTGGCGCGCGAGGGCAAGCTAGACCCGGTGATCGGTCGCCAGAAGGAGATTGAGCGCGTCACGCAAGTGCTCAGCCGCCGTAAGAAGAACAATCCCATTCTCATTGGCGACCCAGGTGTCGGCAAGACGGCCATTGTCGAGGGGCTAGCCCAGCGCATCATTGAAAAGCGCGTGCCGCAGATTCTCCTCGACAAGCGCTTAGTCACCCTCGACATGGGCGGCGTGGTCGCCGGCACCAAGTACCGGGGCCAGTTTGAAGAGCGCATCAAGGCGGTGATGAACGAGCTGCAGCAAAACTCCGAAGTCATCATTTTCATCGACGAGCTACACACCATTGTCGGTGCTGGCAGTGCCGAGGGCACGTTGGATGCTTCCAATATGTTCAAGCCCGCTTTGGCACGCGGCGAATTGCAGTGCATCGGGGCCACCACCCTCGACGAATACCGCAAGCACATCGAAAAGGACGGTGCCCTCGAGCGGCGCTTTCAGAGCATCATGGTCGATCCACCCTCGGTCGAGGACACCATTGAGATCGTCAAGGGGCTGCGCTCCAGCTACGAGAGCCACCATCACGTGGAGTTTGCCGACGATGTCGTTGCCTATGCGGTGCGCCAAGCCGACCGCTATATAAGCGATCGCTACTTGCCTGACAAGGCTATTGATGTGATTGATGAGACGGGCTCGCGCGTCCATTTGGCTCGGCTCAGCCCTCCGGAAGAGATCGGTCGGATCGAGGCCGAGATACAGGAGATCAACCGCAAAAAGAACGAAGCGTCCGAGCGCCAAGATTTTGAGGACGCCGCCGAGTTGCGCGACGAGGCGCTCCAGTTGAATGAACAGCTACAAAATAAACGCCAAGCGTGGGAGGAAGCGGTCCGCGACGAAGTGGTCGAAGTGACGACAGACGACATTGCCGAGGTCATCGCCAGTATGACCGGCATCCCGATCTCGCGGCTGGCCAAGACCGAGACCGAGCGCCTGCTGGCTATGGAAGCGGAGCTCACCAAGAAAATCGTCGGTCAGCAACAGGCGGTCACCGCGATTGCGCGGGCCATCCGCCGCAGTCGCGCGGGCCTACAGGATCCCAAGCGGCCCATTGGCTCGTTTATCTTTCTCGGCCCGACGGGCGTGGGCAAGACCGAGTTGGCCAAGCGGCTAGCTGAATTTCTCTTCGACGACGCCGATGCGTTGATTTCGGTCGATATGTCTGAGTACATGGAGAAATTCGCGGTGTCGCGCCTGATTGGCGCACCTCCGGGCTATGTGGGTTTTGACGAGGGAGGACAGCTCACCGAGCGGGTCCGCCGCCGTCCTTACTCAGTGGTTTTGCTAGACGAGGTCGAGAAAGCTCACCCCGATGTCTTCAACATTCTGTTGCAAATTCTCGACGAGGGGCGGCTCACCGATAGCACGGGCCGCAAAGTAGATTTTTGCAATACCGTGCTAATTATGACTTCTAACGCAGGTAGTCGGGATGTGGGCACGGGTGGTGTATTGGGCTTCCAGAAGTCCGATTCCGACTCAAGGTACGCGCTGATGGAGGGCAAGATCAACGACGCCTTGAAAAAGACCTTCAATCCCGAGTTTCTCAATCGCGTTGATGACACCATTATTTTCCACGCTCTCGACAAAGAGCACATCGCCGCCATCATAGATATTCGCTTGGAGGAATTCAAAGCGCGCTTGGCCCCGCAGGACATCCAAGTGCGAGTTACGCCCGGAGCTAAAACATTGCTCGCCGACAAGGGTTTTGATCAGGCGTACGGCGCTCGCTATTTGGAACGGACCATCCAGAAAATGCTCGAAGATCCGCTGGCTGAGGAGATTCTCCAAGGACGTTTTGGCGAGGGCAGTCGCATTCGCGTCACCAAAAAGGGCGAGGAACTAATTTTCGACGAGGAGCGTCGAGAAGGGGTGGGCGAAGAGAAGAAGAAGCGCGCGACCACGAGCTGATATGAAAAATTTCCGCACTATACTTTTTGCCGCCGTCTCTGTGGGGTTGCTAGAGAGCGCGGCCGAGGCCCAGAAGGTTGTCTCGGTCGAGGTGCAGGGTGAGCTGCGCAAGGTGGCCAAGTCGCTGATCCTAACCACGGTAGGCTTGGAGCCTGGCATTGAGCTATCGCAAGAGAACGTGCAGCAGGCGGTGCGCGATCTCCAAGGGCTCAACGTCTTTGAGGATATCCAGATCTGGGGCGATCCCGTTCCCGAGGGAATCAACCTGATCATCATGGTTGAAGAATACCCGGCCTTAGAGGGTTTGCAGTTCAAGGGGCAGAAAAATCTCAAGGAGAAGGACCTCAAGGAGGCGCTGAGCTTGATTACTGGTCAGGTTATCGCGCCGAGGGATGTGGTGCGGGGCGAGCAGAAAATCCTCGACCTCTATCGCGAGAAGGGCTATCTGCGCGCCGAGGTCAAAGGCCAGACCTTCGCCGGAGCAGAAGAGGGCGAGGTATTCCTCCAATACGATATCAACGAGGGGTCCAAAGTGCAGATCAAGCAGATTCGCTTGATCCAGCACCGCGCCGACGGCACGGTGATCGACAGCCGAGAGTTGCCAGCGCGCAGTCCCCGGCGTCCGCAAAAGTGGGACGGTCAAGGTCCGGAGCCGCGCCGGTTGGTGTCGTTGATGGAGACCGAGGAAAAGCGCTGGTGGCGCAAGGGCGAGTTCAACGGCGACACGTACGAAGAGGACAAGCAGAAGCTGCTAGCGTACTATCGCAGCTTGGGATTTCAGCAGGCAGCCATAGTGCGTGACAGTGTCTATTACGACTCGACGCGACGGCACTTGTTCATTGACGTGGAAATCGACGAGGGACTACAGTACCGCTTGGGCAAAGTCGCTTGGGAAGGTAACGCGCTCTTCGGTACCGACGAGTTGGTGGGGAAGCTAGAGTTGCAGGAGGGGATGGTATATGGGCGCTCTGGGCCAGAACTGGCCGATTTGGCGCGCTTTGTCTATTACGAGAAGGGCTACTTGGACACCCGAGTGGTGCCGCAGGAGACGATTCGCAACGACTCGATTGACGTGTCGTTTCAGATATTCGAAGGGCAGCCGTGGACGATTCGCAAGGTCGAGATCGCCGGCAATACCAAGACGCGGGAGAAGGTGATCCGGCGCGAAATCGAATTGCGTCCAGGCGATATTTACCAGCAGAATCTCGTCCAAGAAAGTCAGCGGCGCATCCATATGTTGAACTTCTTCAAGGATGTGCAAATCCAGCCTCAATATAGCACAGGCGAGGACGAGCGGCTGGTGGATTTGGTATTTGACGTCGATGAGCGGCCGACTGGGCAAGCGTCTGTGGGGGCGGGCTATTCGGATCGCGACAAGATGGTAGGTCAGATCGGATTGCAGGTTCCCAACTTTCGCGGCATGGGCCAGAGTCTGGACTTTAACTGGGAGTTCGGCACTCGGCGCGAGCAGTTCTTAGTCGGTTTTACCGAGCCGTGGCTCTTCGATACCCCGACCAGTTTGTCGGCGCGTGCTTATACGCAAAACCTCCACTACTACGACTACCGGAGCACCAACTATCGGCTAAACAATAGCGATATCCTCTGGAAATCCAATCGCAAGTCGATCAATGTGCGCGTGGGTCGGCGGTTGAAGAAGCCGGCTAATTCCAGCCTTTCGCTGGGCTATCGCCTTTACAGCCAAGGCTATTCCGACTTTGCAGACGGCAACGCTCCATTGGCAAGCGATCTCCGCTATCAAGATCGGCTTACAAGCCGCTTTGAGTTGATCTATACGCGCGATACGCGCGACCGGGCCGAGTTTCCGACCAAGGGGACGGTTTTTAGCTACACTCCATCGGTCGCGACCTCGATCGTGGCTGGCGATGTGGATTTCCACAACCACGAAGTGAATTTCAATTATTATCGGCCGAGTTGGTGGAAGTTCGTCTGGAGTTTGGAGACCAAAGTCGCGGTTATAGATGGTTTTTCCGACGAGGACGACGGCCTCATTTCGTACTATGACCTGTTTACCCCAGGTGGTATTGATTACTGGGACGGACAGGTCCGGGGCTATCGGGATTACTCCTTGGGC
>JAPOYQ010000143.1 GCA_026706505.1 Gemmatimonadota bacterium | reverse complement strand
AAGCACCAGTGATAACGACGGTCTTATTGCTCAGGCTTCCGGCACGCACTCCCAAAAATCCCGTTCTGAATGCCGAAAATATTCTGGGGATCCAGCGCTTCTTTAGTCTTGCGCAGGACCTCGATGCTGTTGTCGCTCTGGATGTGCTGGACAAAGCTCTGCCGAATTTTGCCTACTCCGTGATGATGGGATAGCGAGCCGCCGTTGTCCAAAATCGTCTGCCGCAGCGCGTGCTCAATGTCGTGATAAACTTCAATGGGATGCTCCAATCCCCGCCCGGAAAACCCCATCGTAAAGTAGATGCACACCCCCGTGTGGTACGTCTGCGTCACCCGGTACGACAGGTAGGGCCGCCCGGCGACGCCGCGAGTGCTACACTGCGCGGTCAACTCCGCTTGCACGGCCTGCGTCACATCGTGGATGCGGCTCCAAGGCACGGAGGTCTCAAAGGTCTCGCCCAAAAAATCGAACTGATTCAAAAAGTCGCGGATATAGGCGATCCCAAAGGTCGCCATGTAGCCGCGCCGGCCGTTGGTGGCACCGGCGCTCTTGCCGCCGTGGGCCTTGGCCAGTTTGAAGATCGTCCGCTTCTGGTGGTCCACCTCGGCGCGGGACCCCTCCATGGCGATCGTACACGCCGCCATTTTTAGCGGATCAAATCCCAACACTTTCAATAAGGCGAACTTCTGCACCTTTTCCTTGAGGTGTTTCAAGGGAGGGGGCGCGGCCTTGAGGGCCTGTCCAAAGCGAAACTCTTGGTTGTTGACCAAGCGGATGCTCGCCGGCAAGGTCCCGGTCTGGCGCAGGGCCTGCAAGTACTCCACTCCTTGGGCAAAGGACTTGAACACCAGCGAACCGTATTCGCGCACTTCCGGTTGGGGATGGACCTTGAGCACGGCCTTGGTGATGATGCCGAGATTGCCCTCCGAGCCAAAAAGCAGCCCACGCGGCTGGATGCCAGTCGAGTTGCGCGGCGTAGTGTGCAAGGTCTCCACCGCGCCGGTCGGCGTCACCAAGGTCGCTTCGAGGACGATGTCTTCGATATTGCCGTAGCGGTTTTTCTTCATGCCGCTGGCATTGGTGGCGATCCAACCGCCCAAGGTCGAAAGCTCGATGCTGTCGGGGTCGTGGCCGACAGTGTATCCCCGCGCGGCGAGTTCCCGCTCTAGTTCCTTGCCCGAAATCCCCGCTTCGATACAGGCTTGGAGATTGTCCTCGTCGAGATCGACAATCTGGTTCATGCGCCGCATATCGACCGAGGCGAAAACGCGATCATCGTCAGTGGGCAGGGCCAGCGCGCCGCTGACATTGGTGCCGCCGCCGTAGGGCACGAGGCAGACATTGTGCTCGGAAGCGAGGCGCACGATGGCGCGCACGTGATCTTCGCTCTCTGGATAAATCACCAGATCAACCACTCGCTCCAAGGCATCCCCGTAGAGCAAGCGATAGACCTCATCGACGCTGAGCTGGCCGTGGCTGTGGATCAGACGCTTCTCGTCGTCGAGCGAAATCCGCTCTGCGCCGAGCGCGTCCTGCCAAGCGGCGACGAGGCTGTCGCCTGCCCGCGAAGGCGGTACCTCGTAGCTCTCTTTTTCGACAGCCATCTCGTCGGGGTCGATCGGAACCTGGAGCATCTCTTCGACAAACGGGATGAAGTGCGGCATGGTGAAGCCAGCCAGCGGATAGCGGCTTCCGGTCACTCGCACCGTTTTCGGCCCGTCGAACTCAAAGCGGGTGTCCGTGTAGCCCCACTTGTGCGGATGACGCTCTCCGTCGGAGGGATCGTAGCACTCGTCGTCTGTAGCTTGGCGAACAATGGCCGCGGCAACGGCGAGGACGGCAACGGCGAGGACGACTTCGAGCATAGCTCAATCTCCTAGTACTAAATTAAGTGATCAGTAGCTACTACAGGCTCTCTACTACAGCCCCTCCTGCACGTCCTTTTTCCGCACCTTCCATATAAATGCGTCGTAGTAGTAGTGGATCAGGGCAAAGGAACTGAGCAGCGAATAGCTGAAGAGGTCGAAATTGGTGTTGAAGCCAACGAGGCCAAAGCCAAAGTCGCGCACCAAGCCCTCGCTCAGCGCGTGAAAGACGACGGCGTAGGCGGCGCACAGCAAGAGAAAGAACTTGACGCCCCCCTTGCCCGCCACGTAGCGCATGAGGGCCGAGTCGCCGCCCGTGCGCTCGACCTTGTGGCGGTTGTAGAAATACACCATGACGATATACTGGATCCCGTGCATGATCCGGTGCGCCACCGCAAAGACGAGCAGATAGGCCGTGGTAAAACTGGTGAAGTACCACAGAAAATAACTCGACAGCAAAAAGGCGTATTTGAGGGGATTGAGCGCATAGCCGCGCCAGGCGCAATAGACGATGTGCCCCACGTAGATCAAGCCGAAGGCAATGGCAATAGTCCACGAGACGAGATGTACCGTCGTTACCGCTTCCGCGCTGATGGGCAAATGCCACTCGTGCAACATGCGCACCCAGACCGTGGAAAACAGCGGCGACACCACGAGCATATTGCCAAAGAAAATCCAATTGAACGCCAAGTCGAACTTAGCAGTAGCGGGCGTACCGGCCTTGGCCTTGAAATCGTACACGCGCGCAAAGCCGTATTGCTGCATCAAGCTGTGCTGGTGATCCCACAAAGTCACGATCAACACCAAGCTCAACGGTGCCCACTGGATCAGGCCGTAGGCAAAGGCGACCAACACTATCGGCCCGAGAATGAACCGCTCCTTAAAGCGGGCGAATTCCGCGGGCGAGCCATAGACGCGCAACCATGTGACGAAGTGGTGGGGAATCGTCACCCACAAGGCAATGGCCGCCAGCGCCGCCCCCGGCAAGTAGTGCCCCGACACCAGCGCAAAGCAGACCGCAGCAAAGGGCAGGCTTACAAACCAGATATAGTCCTGCCGGCGATCGACGATATAGGCAGGTTGCAGGACGATGGAATTACTCGCCATGAGAAGAGGCCAACAGGGCTAGTGCCACAGCGTCTGGGCTGAAGCGGATTTCGTTGGCGCGGCGCTGGCGCAAAGACGCAGCCAGCTCCTTGACCGCAGCTTGGAGCTGCGCCGTCGCCCAATCCGCCTCGACCTGTTCGCGGATCTCGTCCAGCGGCGGCAGTCGGTCCGGGCGACGGCGCAATACTTGTAAGACAATATAACCATTATCCGTGGCAAAGGGACCGTGAAAAGTCCCTTCGTCGGCGCGCAGGGCGCGGCTGACCGGATTGTCGCCTTCCAGCGCGCCGCTGCCGTAAATCACGCTGACGAAACGATCCACTAGCTCGGTCGTATCGCGGCCTGCGTACATCCGCTCGACAATGGCGGTGCCCTCGGCTTCGTCGCGGGCTAGGAGCCGGCGCACCTCCACTTCGGCCGGCGCGGTGTAACGGAGCTTGTGCTCCTCGTAAAACAGGCTCAGGCCGTTGGGATTGGGCGGTGGTACCTGTGCTTGCAACGCGTCCTGCAAGCGCCGCGCAAGCTGCATCTGCCGCAGTCGCTCCAACTCGCGCTGCAGATCCGGGTCGGCGGCGAGCGCGAGCCGCGCGGTTTCGAGCGGGACCAACACGCGCCGTCCGACTTCGCGCCGCAGCACTTCCTCCCCTGTACCCTGGCCCTTTAATAGTTCGCGGGCCTGCGCGACCGTTAGCACCCCGCCGTCGTACTCGGCCACGACGGCCTCTGGCGACCGGTCCGCCGCTAGCCCATCCGGCTCGTAGCGCACATTATAGTGCACATGCAGGGTGTCGTAATAAGCCAAGAGCTGCCGCCCGAGCTTTTCCCGCAGCACCAAGCGCTGAATGGTCTCCCGCTCCTGCTCGAAGCTGACTGGGTGCATGTCCGTGAGCTTGAGGAGAAAGTACCCATCGGCCACTTGCATCGGCTCGGAAATCTCCCCGATCTGCATGGAGAAGGCCCTTTCGGTCAGGGCGGCGTGCGAGGCCATGGTATCGCCCCAGCGGTGATAGCCCATGTCGGCCTGACGCTCTAGGATCCGCGAGTCCTGCGAATGCCGCATCGACAGTTCCTCAAAGTCCACTCCCTCGGCGAGCGCGGCCAAAATCTCCGGTAGCTGCTCTTGGTCGCGCACCATCAGCAGGCTAAAGCGCACGCGGCGGTTGTACGGGCTGCGCTGGAAATAGGCCCGCAGTTCCTCCTCAGCAACCTCGGGCTGGACGATTCCAGCGTGCTCGTACAAGGCCTGCTGCACCAGCCGCGCCTGCGCTTGCGCCTGCCATTGCAAAAACTCCGCGCTCTCGCCCAATCCCCGCCGCTCGGCTTCCTGCACGAGCAGCGTTTGCTCGACGATGGCTTCCAACAGTTTCTCAGCCCCGTATTCCACCCGCAATTCTGGTGCCACTCGCGCGATGTAGTGGCGATAGTCCGCCACCCGAATCGCCATTTGCCCCACCTCCACCAAGACGGCATCCTCGGTGGCCACGGCCGGTCCGTCCTCAGCGCAGCCGCTTAGGCCGATCAGCACCGCACAAAGTACCATTCCCATCCAAAGCCTACTCATGCTGCCCGCTCTCTTTCATCTGCTGGATCGCCGCTAGCTCCCGCTTGCTCTCTTCTACCTTTCCCGACTTCAAGTACGCCACAGCTAATTTCTGCCGCGCGTCGAGCCAGTCCGGCCGGGCCGCCACCACAATGGTCAGCATCTCGGCGGCCTTGGCGTAATCACCGACGCGCGCGTGCAGCAGTCCCAAAAAGTAATGTGTCTCCACATCTTCCGGCGCTAAGCGGCGCGCCTCTGCGAGGCTAGCTAGGGCCTCGTCAAAGCGCTGCAAGCGCATGTACGCCTGGCCCAAATTGTAGTGGGCATTGGCGTATTCTGGGTCCAAGGCCAGCGCGGCTTGATACTCGACGACGGCCTCGGCGAGTTGGCCCAAGCGCAGGTAGAGGTTGCCTAGGTTGTTGCGGTAGCGCAAGCTGTCCGGCGCGAGCCGTACGGCCAGCCGATATGCTTCGGCCGCTTCAGTCAAGCGCCCCTGTTCGGTGTACAGCAGGCCCAGTTGCGCTCGCGCCTCGTGGTCGTCGGGCGCGTTGCCCAACATCCGCAGTTGGTCGTCGATTTTGTCGAGCTGCTGGTCGAGCGCCCTAAACTGCGTCAGCACTTCGGTGCTCTCTTCGCGGCGGCCGAGCCGCTTGAGAGCATTGGCCAGCGCGAAGTACGCCTCCTTGGACAGGTGGTCGAGCGCAATGGCGCGGCGAGCAGCGCGTTCAGCCGCCGCGTACTCGCGCCGTTTGAGTTCCACCTGCGCCAGATCGACGTACGCGGCCGCGTCTGTGCTGTCCAGCTCGACCGCGCGCATCAGGGCCGCCGCAGCCCGCTCAAAGTCGAGGTCCTTCAGGCGCGTCCGGCCCAAGAGCCGGTAGAAAGAGGCATTGGTCGAGTCGCGGTCTAGCCCCGCTTGTAGTAGCGTCTCCACCTCGCCGTACTCGCCGCGCAAAAAGTAGATGTAGCCGAGGTCGTAATAGGTCGTCAGATGGCTGGGATCTAACGAGAGCACCCGGCGGTGTTCGTCAATAGCTTGGGCGTAGTTGAGCTGTTTGACGTACATAGCCGCGAGGTTGTGCCGCGCTGATACGTGCGTCGAATCCAGCGCCAATACGCGCTGATAGGCCGCCATCGCGCTGGGGTAGTCGAGCTGGCGCGCGTAGGCGTTGCCGAGATTGTAGTGGATCTTAGCGGATTTAGGTGCGAGTGCGGCTGCCTGTTGGTACGCATCAATGGCCTCGGTATGGCGGCCTTCGGAAGCGAGTACAGTGCCGCGCGTGAAAAGCACCTCGGCATCCATAGCCGCGCCAGGACGCACTTTTTCTTGCGGACTTTCCTCCGCGCAGGCGTACAATGCGAGGCAGATCAGCAGCACCCTCATCGCGCCGCTCCTTCGACGAGCAAATGCTCTTGGTTGACACCTAAATCTGCGTATTCCTCGACCCGGCCGCTCGGCCAATAGACAACCACGCGCTTAATACTCGTGGCCGTTCCTATCCCAAAGTGCAACTGCACGTCGCTCTGCGAGAGGTAGCTGGCACCCGAGCGTACTTCGTCGGTCTGCACCCGTCCGCCGCTTGTGACTTCGACGCGGGTGCCGATGCCCGCGCGGTTGCTGTCGCGGCCCTCTAGCCGCAGGCGCACCCAATGCCCGCTCGCGCCGTCGTTGCGCATCAAGGTCGGCTGGGCAGCGACATTGGCCACGAGTACGTCGATATCCCCATCGTCGTCGTAGTCGCCAAAGGCCGCGCCGCGACTGACCCGTTTCAACGACAAGGCACCACCGTCCTCTACGTATTCCTCAAAGCGGCCGTCGCCAACGTTGAGAAAGAGCTGATTGCGCTGCGGGAAAGTCGCGTTCTCGTATTGCTCGACATCGCTTTCCAAGTGGCCATTGGCGATAAAAAGATCGCGGTCGCCATCGTTGTCCACATCGAAAAAACGCGTGCCCCATGCCAAGTAAGCAATACTGTTCTTGCCCAATCCAGCCAAGAAGGTTTCATCGACAAAGGTGCCATCGCCGAGGTTCTTATACAGCGTATTCGTCTCCCACTGAAAGTTGGTGACGAAGAGGTCGGGATCGCCGTCGTTGTCGTAGTCGCCCATGTCAACGCCCATGCCCGCTTCGACATCCCCGTCCTCGTTGTACGCAACTCCGGCCAGCAGCGCTTCGTCCGCAAAGTGGCCGGTACCGTCATTGAGATACAAGAAGTTCGAGGTCTTGTCGTTCGCTAGGTAGAGGTCGGGATCGCCGTCGAGATCCACGTCGCCGAAGACCACACCTAGCTCCTTGCCCTCGGCACTGCCCAGCCCGGCTGCGGTCGTGATGTCGACAAACGTTCCATCTCCCTCGTTCCGATATAACACGTCGGTCACCCCGTCAAAGGCCTCCGGGCCGCAATAGAGCTGAAGTCCGCTGCCCCCCTCGGCGCAGACGCGGTGATTGGCATAGGAGAAGTTGTGGTAATTGCCCACGTACAAATCGACGAAACCGTCGCGATCGATGTCGGCAAACGCAGCACTCGCCCCCCAACCCTCGTCGCCGACTTGGGCCGCGCCCGTCACATCCACAAACGTTCCATCACCCCCGTTCCGATACAGCACATTCGCGCCGAAGTTGGTCACGTACAGATCGAGGTCGCCGTCGTTGTCGGTGTCGCCGACCGCGCAGCCCATGCCGTAACCCGTGTCGCCGACACCGGCGTGCGCCGTTACATCGGTAAAGGTGCCGTCGCCGCGATTGTGGTAGAGCGCGTTTTGCGGCGCGGGGTCGTAGTCGGTCCCAGGCACAGCGGCCCCGTTTATTAGATAAATGTCGAGACGACCGTCCCCATCGTAGTCGAAAAATCCCCCGCCGGGACCGACCGTTTCAATGACGAATTTCTGGCCGTTGGCCCCGTTGACGTGGACAAAGCCGATACCCGCTTCTTGGGTGGCATCGTGGAAGCGAGGGTTGGCGTAGAGAGAGACAGACAAGAGAAGCAGAAGCAGAAAGAAATTGAGCATTTTTTACGTAAAGATCGCATTCTATCTATGGGAAGTATCGATACATATCCTGACGCGGCAAACATCGTACAAAAACTACCGCATCCTCGTTCAATAGCAAACCAAGCCTATGGTTGCAATCCGAAAGACCGTCAGGCACCGCCAGCTAGGGCCTCGGCGATAATCTGGTAAGCCCGCTGGCGGATGTCGTCGGGAAAGTCGTGGTCGCAATCGGGATGTACCACTTGGAGAGCCTCTCCAGCACCGTATAGATCGTACATCGCTCGGGCAGTTTCGACCACTGAATCGACGCTGCGCCAGCGGAAATTGGAGTCGCCTAAAGGTGCCGAGATGAAGCAAGGACGCGGCGCTAACGCGGCAATCAGATCGTGGAAGTCAAAGGGAAGGTCCGCTAGAGCGTAGTCCTTTAAACGCGGCATGTAGCGATCGCTGGTCCAACCCGTTATATCGCCGTCCATGTAATCTTGGTAGGAATCGAGGCCGCAACTGGAGACGACAACGGCGATGCGCGGGTCGAAGACAGCAGTATAGATCGAGTTGTGGCCGCCCAGCGAGTGGCCGATGGAGGCAAAAGACTCCCCTGTGACAAAGGGCAGTTCGGCCAGTAGATCGAGGCCACGCATATTGTCCCATATCGCCTTCATGGTCCCCGACTGATAGCCGAGAGCACACCAGTCGGGACGGTAGTCGGCCAGCAAGGGATAAGCCGGAGCCAGGGTGACAAAACCAGCCTGAGCCAGTTCGCTGGCATATGCGCGGTTGGCGCGACCGCCCAAACCGACGACCACCTTGTGGCCGATGCGGTCGTCCGTGGGATGGGGACAAAGCACGGCTGGAGCCGGAGATTGTAGAGCGGCATGGGGAATCAGCAGATAGGCCGGCACCCGACAGTCCGGCTCGGAGACGTAGGTAATGAGGCGGCGGGTGTAAGAGCCGCAGTCCACTTCCTCGTCGATTTGGACATTGAGCGGCCCGCGCTTCTCCGGTCCGGGCAGAGGCCCCATGATCTGCTGCATGACCTCCAAGAGAGCAGGACGTTGGGCTTCCCAAGCATTCCGAGAGGAAGGCGGGGCGGCGAGGCGCAGGCTGGGAAAGGTGGACATAAGCGGTCCTAATCAGATAGCCGGAAGGGTGGGTACTGATCGGTGACTAGGATAAAGGCGTAAGCGATAACGCGCAGCCACCAGCGACTGAAACCGACGATCAGATTGAACAAATCTCGGGGGTAGTGCCCGGTGAAGAGGATGGCGAACCAAGCCCCGATGAGGCAGAGGAGAGCTACAATGCTCAGCGGGATCAGGATGATGTAATGGGGAATGGCCAAAAACCATTTGACTAGGGGCAACCAGCGGTTGAGGTCTTGCTGAGCATCTGGATAATCGATATCGAGGTGG
>JAPOYQ010000420.1 GCA_026706505.1 Gemmatimonadota bacterium | reverse complement strand
CAGACCGACGAGCAGTAGAATAAGCACGGGTACCACCGCAAAGCTCTGAACCAATTCGACGAGGCTCCCCAGCGCTCGGGTCTGTACTACCTGCACGCCCGCGACAAGGAAGGGCGCTTCTTTACCTTCCCTTGGGTCGTGGCTCCGACCCAACCCACGGCACCACTGGCCGTGCTGGCCTCGGATATCAACTGGAACGCGTACAATAGCTTTGGCGGCCGCAGCAACTACATCCACGCCGATTGCTTCCCTGCCACGCCGACGATCAACTCGCGCCTCGAACTAAAGCGCTACACCGAGAAAGAGCACCGCACGTACAATGCGGAGACGTACGCACCGTTGTCGCTAGAACGACCCGACCCGTACAACCACATCGACGAGGACGAGGGGCTGACCGATCCCATTGCCGGCCGCCAAGGCTGCCACATGGCCGCGGCCGAGTGGCGTTTGTTCGGCTGGATGGAGCGCCAGGGCATTGATTACGACTTGTACGCGGAGACGCAATTCCACTTTGACCAAGTGCCGCTCGACCAGTACAAAGTGCTGATTATCAGCACCCATCCCGAGTACTGGTCCAAGGAGATGTACTTCCGGCTCAAGAACTGGGTCTTCGAGCGCGGCGGGCGCTTGCTGTACCTGGGCGGCAACGGACTCAACTGCGAGGTCGAATTCCTCGACGACCACCGCATCGTGTACCACAACACCAACTGGAGCCATTCCGAGCCCCAATTCGCCGCGGACGGGCGGGAGTACGACAGCCGCTTTGACCGGCGGGTGGAATCAGAGGCCAACTTATTGGGCGTGGTCTTTTCCTATAGCGGCATCATGACCGCCGCACCGTATCGGGTATTAGACGATACCCACTGGTGTTTTGCGGGAACGGGCCTGAAAAACGGCGATGTTTTCGGCGAAAAAAGCCTGCATCAGCGCATACCGGGCGGGGCCTCGGGCCACGAAACCGACAAAATCTCGCCACAGTCGCCGGCCAATACGCGGCTGTTGGCCAAGGGGCTCAACCCGGACGAAGGCGGGGCCGAGATCGTCGAGCATGCGACCGCCAGCGGCGGTGCGGTCTTTTCAGTGGGATCTATCTGTTGGCCAGCTTCCATTTTGGTCGATGAGGCCGTGTCCAAAATCACGGAAAACGCCATCCGCCGCTATCTGGCCGACTAGGGGAAACAGTTCTACAATTCAATAGGTCGCCCGACCGCCGCTCACGTCAAAGCACTGGCCCGTGGCAAAGGTCGATTCGTCCGATACTAGGAACAGAATGGTCGCCGCCACTTCTTCGGGGCGGCCCAAGCGGCCGAGGGGGATTTTGGCGGTCAAGAAATCGACTCGGTCCTGGTCCATGCCCTGCAATATCGGCGTGTCAATCAGGGCCGGAGCCACGCAATTGACGCGGATACCGCAGTCCAAAACCTCTTTGGCCAGCGTCTTAGTAAAGCAGATGACGCCCGCCTTGGATACGGAGTAGGGCGCCATATTGGCGTTACCCTCTTTGCCGGAGATAGAGGCCAGCGAGCAGATGACGCCACTCTGTTGCGGTAGCATATAGCGCAGGGCCGCCTGTGAGCACAGAAAGGTTCCCTTGAGATTGATGTCGAGGACGCGGTCCCAGTCGTCTTCGGCTAAGTCTTTAACCGGCGTGTCCGTGCCGACAATGCCAGCGTTGTTGACCAAGACGTCGAGGCCGCCCAACTGGTCGGCAACTTGGGCAAAGGCCTGGTCAACCGAAGCGGCCTGGGCCACATCGACGGCAAGGCCGATGGTCGAACCGCCGATTTCAGCAGCCGTCCGCTGCGCGCCATCGACGTCGATATCTAAGATGGCCACCTGGGCACCCTCGGCGGCGAGGCGCTCGGCAATAGCGCGGCCTATGCCGCGTGCAGCACCGGTGACAACGGCGTTTTTTCCCTTGAGGGGTTGCGGGTCCATTTGGTTTTCTAAGCTCCCAGCTAGCGATAAATTAATCGCCGCCAAAATCGGCGGACATCCTAGTGATTGAA
Source organism: Gemmatimonadota bacterium (assembly GCA_026706505.1). The sequence continues at coordinate 6,947 of JAPOYQ010000420.1, read as the reverse complement.
GGTAGCCATCGCGGCGAAACCATTGCAGATTGACTTACGTGGTTTTTGATCGGCGCGCAATCGCAGTTTTATGGCGATACCGAGGAAAAATAATGCCCAATGATAGGCTTTCCACAGGCAGTAGAGCAAATGCGGTGGCGGTGGTTTTGCTGCTGGCCTCAATCCTCACCAAAGCGGCAGCCGAGACTCGATTCGTCGAGGTGGCGCAGCAGTCGGGTATTGACTTTGCCAATGTCTCAGGCACTCCCGAGAAGAAGTACATAATCGAAACCCAAGCCGCGGGAGTAACTGCGTGGGACTACGATCTCGACGGGGATCCCGATTTGTACTTTACCATTGGTTCTCACCTCGAAGGAGAAGGGGCACCGGCAAACGCCCTATTTCGCAACGATGGAGGGCAGTTCGCCAACGCAACAGCAGGTAGCGGCGCGGGCTTGCAGGGATGGAGCATGGGGGCCACGCCGGCCGACTACGACCTCGATGGGGACGACGATCTCTATGTCACGCGCTGGGGTCGCAACGCCTTGCTCCGCAACGAGGGCGAGGGGCGCTTCACCGAGGTCGCTGCGCTCGCTAACGTCGATGACAATCGCTGGGGCATCGGCGCGGCATTCGCCGACTACGACCTCGACGGCGACCTCGATCTCTACGTCGCAAACTACATCAAGTTCGAGCTCAATGGCCCCCCGTTCTACGACAAGTGGTGTAATCACAGGGGAATAAAGGCCGCTTGCGGTCCAGCCGGCTTCAACGCAGAACGAGATGTCTTATTCCGCAACGACGGAAACGGCCGCTTTAGTGACGTGAGCGCGGCTGCGGGGATTGACAACCCACCCCGTTATGGCATGCAAGTCGCCTGGGGCGATCTCGACGCGGACGGCGATCTCGACGCGTACGTGGCCAACGATGGACACGCCAATTCCCTCTTGCGCAACGACGGTCGCGAGAAGTTCACCGATATCGGCATATCATCAGGTGCTGCCTTCAGCGGCGATGGACGATCTCAAGCTGGAATGGGAGTAGCTCTTGGTGACGGTGACGGCGACGGCTTGTGCGACATCTTCGTCACCAATTTCTCCCAGGACCACAACACGTACTACGAGAATGCAGACACCGGATTTTTCACCGACATCAGTGGCCAAGCCGGGCTAGCCGGCAGTAGTCGCCCTTTTATGGGGTGGGCCACCTTCTTTTTTGACTGCGACGGCGATACCGACCTAGATCTGTTCGTCGCCAACGGCCACCTCATGCCTGCCATTGACCACGCCGGTAGCGGGTTACTCTACGCGCAGACAAACCAGCTATACCGCAATGACGGGGGCAGCAGATTTACAGAGATCAGCGGGCGCGCTGGCCCTGGGTTTGGCTTGGCGAGAGTGAGTCGCGGCGCAATCCATGGCGATCTGGACGGCGACGGCGACCCCGATATTGTAGTGGCCAATCTCGATGCGCCGCCAAGTTTACTGCGCAACGACGGCGATCGCATCCATCACTGGCTCGGATTAGACCTGTATGGTCCACCTGGAAATCCCCACGGGATCGGTGCCTACGTCCTAGTGCGGTCAGGGGACCGCGAGCAACATCGCCAAGTCTTCAGCGGAGACGGGTTTATGGGGCAAAACGACCCGCGCCTCTTCATCGGGTTGGGAACAGCGCGCATTGTGGACCACTTGGAAGTGCGCTGGCCTTCCGGGCAGGTACAGCACTACCAGAACCTGACCGCAGATCGTTTCTACCTGATCCACTACCAAGACGGGCTTACAGTTCGAGGAGATGGGGAGAGGATGGGCTCTGAATGAGGCGACGGCTCCCGCTAGGCACCTTGCTGTTACTCAAGGTGATTCTCGTCGAGGCCTGCGGCTACCAAGAAGAACGGCCTACACCTCAGACTGCGGAGGTTGGAACGGCTCCCTTTGCTGCGGCTGCCGTTATCGACAAGGCGCACAATCTGCTCGATGTCCGTCAGCCCGAGGAAGCGGAACGAATCCTCAGGGAAGCCTTGGAGGTCGCCCCAGATCACGCACAACTCAACAATTTGCTCGGCGCAGCCCTAGTGGAGCTCAGCAACTTTGCAGAGGCCGAGGCTCGCTTCCGCAGAGCAGCAGAGCTGGACCCAACCCTAGCGGACCCTTTGGCCAGACTCGGTTGGCTTCTTTACGAAAAGCAGGGGAAGGCGACTGAGGCCAAGACACTGTTGCAGCAGAGCCTAGAACTCGACCCCGACCACGAGAGGGGTCGCTATACACTGGGGCTCGTGTACCAGCGCGAGGGCGAACTGGACAGCGCCGCCACGGTGTACGCCAGCCTGCTGGAGCGAATACCATCGGCCGAAGCCCACCGCCAACTGGGCTTGACCTATCTACAGCAAGGCAAACTGGAGCGCGCCCAGCGATCCCTCCAAGAAGCGGCGCGTTGGTCCCCGTACGACCCCCAAACCCTAGTGGGGTTAGGCCAAGCAATGGCCCGCCAAGGCAAGGCCGACAGCGCCCGGCTGATCCTCAAAGGGGCGGAGAAAATACGCCAAGAGGAGGAGGAACTTCGCCCTTTACGCGACGCCGCCACGCGCTATCCGAATCGTCCTCAGTCGCACTTCAACTTGGGGGTGGCATACGCCCGGATGGGACGGTTGAAGTTGGCGCAGCAGGCGTACCGACGAGCGTTGGAAACGGATCCTTCGTACGGGCGCGCCTACAAGGGCCTCGGAACCCTTGCCATGTCCGCGGGGGAGTTGGAGCAAGCCGAGATTTTCTTTGTGGAAGCCCTCGCGCGCGACTCTACTCTAGCCACGGCGCACAACAATCTAGGGCTGATCTACCACGCCAGAGGCCACCATGCTGAGGCCGTCGCGCAATTTGAAGCCGCTGCTCGCGACGCTCCGCAACAGGCCCCTCTCTGGGCCAATGTAGCACGGGCCTACCGCGATCTGGGACAGGCCGAGCAAGCGCGCCGGACGGCAGCAAAGGCCCTGGCGATCGACTCTACTTTTCACGGTGCAAGGGAGATACTTGGAGACGCGTATTTCTTGAACGGGGCGCTGGAGAAGGCGCTAGAGAACTGGCGTCGCGTCGCAGAGACAACGCCTAGCGATACAGCGCTGACTGCCAAGATTGAGCGGGCCGAGCGAGTGTTAGAGAGCAGACCGCGATGACCCTCGTGTGGGAAAGGGCCAAGCTGATCATAGTGCTCCACATCGTTGCCAATCCGCTCGGCGCAACGGGTCCGACGCCGGTCCACTTCGTGGACGTGGCCGAGGAGATGGGCTTGGTATTCCACCACGAAACCGGAGCTTGGGGACGCCACTACCTGCCCGAGACGATGGGAGGGGGCGTCTGCGTTCTCGACTTCGACGGAGACGGTCGGCTCGATGTGTACGCCGTCAATGGCGCGCCCGTAGTCCCTCCGCCCGAAGCCGCCAGCAGGAAACCCGTCAACGCCCTCTTCCGCCAGACTGCTGCAGGGCGTTTTGTTGAAGTGGGTGCTGCTGCGGGGGTGGACCACGGAGGGATTGGCATGGGCTGTGCGGTCGGCGATTGCGACAACGACGGAGACCCAGATCTCCTCGTGACCAACTACGGATTCGATGCATTCTACCGCAACAACGGAAACGGCCAGTTCGACGAAGTCTCTATCTCCACCGGACTCGCCGACAGCCTGTGGAGCACGGGCGCAGCTTTCGGAGACGTCGATTTGGACGGCGACTTAGACCTGTATGTGGTCCACTACGTCGAATTTGATCCCGAGCGTCAGACTGGGGAGATGGCTCCCTACCTCGCCGATTTGTCGCTGGCGCGGGTAGAGGGCGAAGAATTACCAGCAGCCTATCCGCGGCCGTCCAGCTTTCCTGCGAGTCCAGATCGCATGCTGCGCAACGAAAACGGGCGGTTTGCCGATATCAGCGACAGGGCGAACAAAGACGCTATTGCCGGAAGGGGACTGGGGATCGTCTTCGGCGACTACAACCTCGACGGTTGGCCCGATCTCTATGTCGCCAACGACGGAAATCCCAACTTCCTCTACCACAACCGGGGTGATGGGACCTTTGAGGAAGTGGGAGCGGCCTCAGGAACGGCCTACGGACTATCGGGGCAGGCCGAGGCCGGCATGGGAGTTGACTTCGGCGACTACGACAACAACGGCTTTCCAGATTTGACGGTCACCAATTTCCAAGGAGAGCCAAACGATCTCTACCAAAACACGGGGATGGATTTCTTTGCCAACGCCACGTACAGCTCGGGGACCGGCTGGGTAACGCTCCCCTTCCTCGGGTTTGGGATTGGGTTTTTGGATTTCGATAGCGATGGATGGCTCGACCTATTCGTCGCCAATGGGCACGTCTTGGATAATGTCGAGCGTTTCGACCCATCCACCTCCTACCCGCAGCGCAATCTGCTGTTCCACAACAACGGCGCAGCCCAGAGTGGAGAGAACCGGTTCGTCGAAGTAGGTGCCGCAGCCGGACCGGGGATGGCCCAGGTTCGAGTGAGCCGGGGGAGTGCAGTAGCAGACTGGAATGCAGATGGGGCTGTTGATCTGTTAATAGCTAATATCGGCGAACGGCTTTCTCTTTTGCGCAACGAGGGGGGCAATGGGCATCACTGGCTCGGGGTGAGGCTCCAAGGACAATCGAGCAACCGAGATGGAATTGGCGCACAGGTCTGTGTTCGGGCTGGAGAACTGAGGCAGTGCCGGGAGGTCCGGGGGGCTAGGAGCTACCTAAGTCACAGCGAATTGCGGCTCCACTTCGGCCTAGGATCGCACGCCGCAGTGGATTCAGTCGCGGTGCGTTGGCCCGCCGGGGGCGTGCAGCATTTGGTGAACGTCGAAGCGGCTCAAACGCTGTTTGTGCTAGAGCCCACTACCGGCGGGGAACGCGGAGAGCATGGACCGCGATAGATTTGCCCGTCGAATACAGAGCCTCGGAGAACTTAAATTACTTGACGAACTTAGCTTGTAACGATTATCTTGACCAATACTCGTATATTTTATAAGTCTTTTATAAACATAAATTTATGTTGTTAATATCCCTAATAGCAATCGCGGTGGTTGCCTGTGGACAAGGAGATCCGGTCGTTGCCCGAGTCGGCGACGCCGAAATCTCGCTGTCGCAAGTGGAGCAGTTTGTGGAACGATTGCCCCAAGGCCTGCGCAGCCAAGACACCGGCCGCGTCGCGGTCGCGGATCACGTCTGGTCGCTCATCGACCACCACCTCATTCTCGCGGAAGCCCGTCGCCGAGGACTAGCCAACGACGCCGAGATTCAACGCAAACTAGTCCACCAAGAACGCCGTTGGTTAGCGCAGCTATACAGAGAGCGGAGTGGAATCGCGGAAATCGCCGTTTCCGCAGACGATGTAGAGCGGACCTTTCTCCGCCTAGGGTTCGATAAGGAGCGTCTCCTCACTCGGCTCATCGTCGCCGACGAAAACCTGCTAGCGGAAGCCCTCGGGCGCATTCGTTCTGGAGCGGAGTTAACTGAGGTGGCGCATTCATACGGAGAGATGGATTCGCTCGCGCTAGGGGATGGGGCCGTCGGCTGGATCGGCCGCGAGGCCCTAGCCCGCTATCGCATACCAGAGGAAGTGTTCTTCTCCATCCAAGATGGGCGGCTTGCTCCTGTCGCCGATTTGGGCGGGGCGTGGCAGATCTACCAGTTCGAAAATACGCGCTCGCGGCCCTTGGCGGATGTATGGGAGCTGGTGCACGAACGGACGCTTAGGGAGCGCCGGAGTCGGCAAAGCCATCAAGAGTACGAGCAACTGGCCCGCCAGCTAGAACTTCGCGTGAGGTCGCAGGGGCTAGAAGCCGCACTCGCACTCGGCGGCGCTGGCGGCGCTCCCCAGAGCCTCGCGGAGCCATTGGGCGCCCGGGTGCTGTGCGACTTCGACGGAGACTCGCTGACCGTGCGCGACTTTTTGACCGCGTTGCTGCGCATTGGCTTCCGCAGTGCCTTGAGGGACAGCGGCGACGTGATGCAGTTGGCGAGCTCCGAAGTGCTGCCGGTCTATCTGTTAGCGGCGTCGGCTCGCAGTCAGGGGTGGGATAAAGAGCCCGAGTTCCAAGAATTCGCCGAAAAAAAGCAACAACAGTTGATGCTGGAAGCCCTTGAAGAGCAGGCCGCGGCAGAGAGCGGTCCCATGGAGGAAAAAGACATCCGCGCGTATTACGACCGCAATGAGGGACAGTTCCGAGTGCCGGAGTCCGTCGTCATCCGGCGTCTCTATGTGGACACTTGGGAACAGGCGCGGGATCTGCGAGAGGAAATCGATGCGGGAGAAGAACTCGTCCGACTTCTCGAGCGCCCGTTAGTGGCCCGCCACGTTCACCCCCAGTTGCAGGGGGTACGGCGATTTTTCCGCATTCACGAGGCGCACTTTCCGGAGTTGGTCGCGGGGGCGTTCGACGCTGAGACAGGCGATGTCGTAGGCCCAGTGCCCGTCGGGGACGGCTTCGCAGTCTTTGAGGTGCTAGGGCACATAGAGCCGGAAGTGCAGCCGTATGACGAGGCCCGCCCAAAAGTGCGCCGGTTGCTGCTCAAGGCGAGAAAGGACGAAGCCATGGCGGGCCTTATTCGCAAGCTCAGGGAGCAACACCAAAACCAAATAACGCTCTACGACCTTCCAGTTGGTGAAGCGGGTGCGGAGGAATTGTAGCGGATGAAGACTCCCCGTAAAATTCTGGTCTGGTTCGTCGCAGCAGGACCGATCTTGTGGTTTGGAGGAGGGCTGACTCTAAAACCAGTGCAAGCCCAAACGGCAGAAGGATTCGACCTGCGAGGCAACGAACTCGTCGTGGACCGCCCAGAGCACTGGCAGACGTGGAAAATGCCCACCCACTTGGTGCATCTAGATCGCAGCGGGACAGTACGGGTCCGGGACTTTCGCACCGTTTACAATGTCCTAGACGATCGGTCTTTCAGGCGACAAGTGGACATTAGCACAGACAAAGCT
>JAPOYQ010000819.1:7068-8966 GCA_026706505.1 Gemmatimonadota bacterium | reverse complement strand
CCATACTTGATTGTACACAAGGAATAGATCGCTGCCGGGCAGGTAGCGGTAGTTGAATAGGAAATTGCCGCCTACTAGCTCTTGGGCGCTATTCCACTGCAGGAAGCCGCGCACGAACATGTCGGGCGAGAAGGAATAGAGGAAGCGGTGTCCGAACAGGTGGGTGTTGAAGGCGCCGTTGGGCAGGTTGATGTGGTTGAACTCGTAGGTGCCCTCCAGTTCCAAGCGGGCATTGTAGCGCCAGACGGACTCTGTGGAAATGCGCTGGCGGGTGCCGTTGAAGAAATCGCCGTATTCGCACGAAGCACGGCCCGAGAGGCGGCGGCTTGAATTGGCGAAGAGATTGAACTCGTAGCTGCCAAATTCGTACGTGCCTGGGGGGATTTCTTGGTCGTCGCGTATTTCAAAAGCCTCGTCCAAAAGCTCGTAGCGCTGACGATAGCGCGCCCCGAACCAGTCGCCGATTTCCAAATTGACAAAGGCGGAAAATTGGAAGTCGCGGCTCTGCAAAGTGTTGCCCCGATCCATCAGATAGGTAAAGCGCGGCCCGATCGAGAACATGCGGATCCAGCCGATGTTCGGGCGGGGCCGGTAGCGCCCACTGCCTTTGAAGCGGCGGATGTCGGTGCGCGGTACAAAGCCCACTTCGGGCGCAAAATCTTCTTCAACGTCCAGATAGTTTAGGCGGGTCTCAAAGCGGCCTTGGCGGTAGTCCAGCTCTAACAGGCCGGCCCGGTCGCGGCCTTCCACTTGGGGAGTCCAAGTCTTGGCGGCAAAGCCGCGCAGGTTGAGGGCGGCTTGCAATAGCGATAGGGTGAAGTCCACGCCGCCGGTGCGGTTGTAGTTGGCCTCGGAGCCGGGTTGCTTGTCAATGGCGATAAAGCCGAGGTTGGAGCGGCCTAGCATGTCGCGCTTGATGCGCAGGACTGTGAAGTCGGTCTGGGCCACGTGCAGAGTGTCGAGAACGTGTAAGCGCAGGGTGTCGACGATTGTGGCCTCACTTAGATCGCCTTGGGCCTCGTGCTCGTCCTCTTCATCGACAAAGGTCATGGCCTGGGTGGTCATGCGCAGGGCACCAATCTGGTAGGGGCCGGCCCGTCCGGTGAGTTTGCCTCCGGCTAATACGGGCAGGTTATGCCCCTCTTCAATGCCAATGCGGCGGCTGTAGAACAACAGGGTGGGTGGCCGGCCGCCAGAGCCCTGTCTTTCGACGCGTTCGCCAAATTCAAAAATGCCGGCTCCTTCGAGAAAGAAGTCGCGCTTTTCGGGGAAGAATAGGCTGAAGCGGGTGAGATTGATCTGCTCTTGATCGGCTTCCACTTGGGCGAAATCGGTTTTGTAGGACAAGTCTAAAGTCAGCGAAGGCGTGAGGCCGTATTTGAAATCTAGGCCCGGATCTAGGTCGTATTCAGTGGAGCCATCAGCGGTGAAATCGCGCTGGGTGCCGCTTAGCAGGAAGGGGACGACCGCTAAGGGTGGGCGGCTCTGCAACTGGCCCAAACCTGTCAGGACGGCGAGACGCGAGGTGCGGTAGCGGCCTCTAAAGCCATAGGATTGAGGCGGGGGAACGAGGAAGACTTCCTCGTTTTTGCGGCGAATGGCGCGGCCGATGTTAATGCCCCATACGGCTTGGTCGCTGTCGGGATAGCGCACTTGGTCGAAGGGAATGGCTACTTCGACGCTCCAACCCAAACTGTCAATATGAGTTCGGCTCTGCCAGACGCTGTCCCAGGATTGGTTGTAGGTGCGTCCCTCGTCGGTGAGTAGCAGGTCTTGGCGCGCGCCCAAGGGATTGGTGCTAAAGTAAAAGCCGCCGCGGCGGTCGTTATAGGGATCGAGGATAATCTGGATATTGTCGTTTTCATCCAACTCGGCGTCGCGTCGCATTTGGTTGGCCA
>JAPOYQ010000819.1:0-7029 GCA_026706505.1 Gemmatimonadota bacterium | reverse complement strand
ACTAGGCGATCGGCCTCGCTGTCGAAGCAGCGCAAGGCAAAGTACAGATAGTCGTCGTCAAAGAGGATGCGGACTTGGGTCTGCTCGGTAGGTGGGGCACCTTCGACGGGCTCGCGCTGAAAAAAGTCGGTTATGGTCGGGGCTTGATCCCAGACTGGATCGTCGAGACGACCGTCGATGTTAGGGGGCGTGGGCGTGCGGGTGGCTTGGACGACGGGGGTTTCCCAAGCTTGGCTTGGTGCGGCGAGTAGCGCTAGGACGGCGGCGCTTTTGGCAATGGATGGTAGAAGGTTCAAGATATAGGCTCAGGGCTCTCGCTTGAGCAGGTGAAGCTCAATTTTTGCCGTTTGCCTGTCAAGGAAGACGCGCTCGACGCTTCGTTGACACTCTATCTTGGGCAAACTACCTTCCTCCGCCTCTTCAGCCGCAGCATTCCACAACGGAGATCGCGATGACCAAACTCCCGCGCCTGATTTTCAATACCGATGGCAACTGGATGCTCTTCTACCTGCCCGACCGCAATCCCGATGATGTCACCCATCAGCTCGACGAACTGGTTCCGGCCGGTGTTGACGCGCTCGCCGGACTTATCGGCATTGACGACGACGTGGTCTGGCGCGGCAGTCCGCATTCGGCTATGTGGGGAGATGACACGGAAGTTTGGGATCCCGATCCCGACGTGGATGCCGATGGCAAGCCAATCCGCAAGATGACGTCCGGCGGCTTCGAACTCAACCGCCTCGAACAACTCTACAACTGCATGGACGCGGTCATAGCCGACGGTCGCGAACTGATGCAGGTCTATATCGACGGCTGTCGGCGGCACGGCATTACAGCGATTGCGTCCATGCGCATGAACGACGCCCACACTTCCGACGAAGCGCGCGAGTGGCAGGTGCGCAGCCGCCACAAGAAGTCGCGGTCCGATTTGCTAATCGGCTCGCCGACCCCGACGCGCGCGGGTGATGCCGATCGCTGGAACTTTTGCTGGCAATGGGACTACGAGCAGGAGGAGGTGCGCAACCGCTTTTTAGGGCTCGTCGATGAGACCTTGGAGCGCTACGACTTCGACGGCATTGAACTCGATTGGATGCGCGGGCCGCCTTACTTCCGGCCCGGGCGCTTGCTCGACAACCTCGACACCCTCACCGAGTTTATGCGCCAAGCTCACGCCATAGTGCGCCGCCACAGCGAGCAGAAGGGGAAGGCGATCTCGCTGCTGACGCGGGTGCCCCCCTGTCTAGCTGAAGCACGCGGCATTGGCATCGACGCGTCGGCTTGGATCCGCGAGCCGGTGGCGGACTTGTTCGTGCTGTCTTCGGCCTCGTACTGTCCGGCCCGCATCGACATCGCTGAGGCTGTCGCCTGCGCTGAGGAGAGCAAGGTGCCGATTTACGTTGGCTTTGATGGAGCCACGCATCTGACCTCGCCGCACGAAAGGTACGAACGCGGCGTGCCTGCGGTCTTGCGGGGTGTGGCGCTGAATGGGTACGAACAGGGGGCCGCTGGCGTTTACATTTTCAACTACGACTACCGGCATCACCGCGCTTCGCCCTTTGAGGAGGAAGAGTACAATGAAGACCACCTCAATCTCCTCACCGATCTGGCCGATCCCGAGCGGTTGGCGCGGCGCGACCGCAGCTATTCTGTGTCCGATTCGGCCTTGGGAGGTGTCGTCCAGCATGCGTCTGGGGATCACTACCCGCAGGTGCCTCGCGCCTTGAGTATGCCGGCGCGCGCAACTGGCGGTCCTGGGTACGAGATGACCCTCATCATTGAAGACGATATTGAAGCTGGTCTCGCCGATGGCCGTATCCTCGGCACTGAACTGCGCCTGCACCTCACCGATTACGAAGCCTGCATGGACCGCATTTTCTGCCGGGTCAACGATCGCGCTGTCTCACTCGCCGGTGCAGCGAAGTTGGAAAACCAACTCGGCACTTGGCTCGTCGTGAAAAATCCCCCCATTCAGCGCGGCGAAAACCTCGTGCTCATAGGACTCGACGGTTTGCAAACACCTGATCCGTGGCCGACGCTGCACCAGTGCGAAGTGATGGTTTTAGGATGTGACAGCGCCTAGGGTGCAGCAGTAGACGGATTGTCATTCTGAGCGGAGCGCAGCGAAGTCGAAGAATCTCTCCCTCGGGGTCGGCTACTGTCTGGATAGATAAGTTGACCGAGGCAGCAGATGCTTCGTCAGCCTGACGGCTTCCTCAGCATGACAAGACTCTGCGGCCAACTCACGGCGCGAACTGGTACTCCACGGGCAACTGCGCGACGTCCGTGATGCTCGAGTCGGCGTGGTAGTAGATGTTCACGTGCCCGGTGCCGCAGTCGCCGAACTCGTCGCAGGTGAGTGTGCCGATAATTCCCTGAAAGTCAGTCGTTGCCGCGATCTCCTCGCGCAGGGCAACGCGGTCGATGTATAACTTTCCACTTTCTTCTACGGCAACGGATTCGATGGCGCTGAGCAGTAGCGTCGTGGCGTCATAGGCGTGGAAAAAGAAGTTGGCGTCGGTGGCAGCTTGGTACTCGGCCGATAGCGCATTCACGTCTTTGCCGGTCACTTGGTTGGTATTGCTGCCGAAATGCGAGTCGTGACCCGAGAGATAGACCCCTTCCGATTCAGGCTGCCCGAGAAATTCCTGCGTGCTCGTAGAGGAGCCGGCGATGAGCGTTACCTCTCCCAACCCGTCAAATTCCTTTGCTTGGCTGACGAGATGGTACCCTTCGGAGGCAAATAGCGGCAGGAAGATGCCGTCTGGTTCGGCAGCCGCAAAATCCGCGAGCACGGCGCTCATGTCCGTGTCGCCCTTGCTGACAGTAGCGATGGCAACGACTTCGCCGCCGAGCGCGCTGAAGGCGTTGGCGAAGGCCGTGGCGAGACCTTGCGTGACTGAGTCGCCGTCGTGAATAGTCGCCATCCGCCGCAGGCCCAACTCGTCATAGGCGAAATGGGCGACTGCTTGGGCTTGATAGAGGCCGTTGCTGTACACGCGAAAGTAGCCGGGATGGTAGGCCGGTCCTGGGTTGCCGGCGAGATCCGACGTGAGATCGGGCGACGCGTTCGCCGGCGAGATCATCGCCAGCCCAGCGGCGCTAAGCACAGGCGAGGCACCCACTGACGCCTCGGAACACGTCGGGCCAATGACGCCTACCACTTGTGGGTCGGCAGCGATCTGACGCGCACCCTCGCCGCCGCCATCGCTTGAACACATGGTGTCTACCGGCTGATCGAGTGCGACTGCGCGACCGTGAATGGGGCCATAATCCTCGATAGCTAACTCGATGGCTTTCTGGATTGACTCGGAAATATTCTGCAGGCCCGTGAGTGCGAGCGGCAGCATGGAGCGCACTTGCACGGCCGCGCCTGCGTCAACTTCGACCGCGCCGAGCGGTCCCGTCTCAAAGCCGAGCGGTTCGTCCTCGCTGCATCCTGCCACGAGCGCCGCGAGAAATACGACGTGGAATACTCTGTTAGCCATTGATGTATATCTCCTGATTGTGTTGGCCAGCGGCGTAAGGTATCACGGTCTATCTCTCGCTGCAATTCCGCCACAGATTTTGGATGACCAGCTTCGACATACCTATTACATTTTATATTAAATGCGAAAAATGCGAAGAGGTACGGCATCGTTCCTGAGCTAAGGCATTGCAGACTGTATGCAAGAGACTTCGTATAACTTCAGAAAGGGTATGCTGACAAACATCATGAAACCACTCGATTCTTCCGATAAACAGCCTTCCCCGTCCGCACAGCCGATAGCGATCGTGGGGATGGCGTGCCGGTTCCCTGGCGCGTCGAACATCTCTGCCTTCTGGCGTCTGCTCGAAGCCGGTCAGAACGCCGTCAGTGAAGGGGTCCCGGGTTCTGGAGTAGGGCGCTGGGGCCAGCTCTTCCCCGACGACACAGGGCAGAGCGAGAGTTGCCGTTACGGTGCCTTCGTCGACGACATTGACCAGTTCGACGACGCCTTCTTCCGGATTTCGCCGGTGGAGGCGGAACTGCTGGACCCGCAGCAGCGCATGATGCTGGAGACGAGCTGGGAGGCTCTCGAAGACGCGGGAATCGATCCGGAGGGATTGAGAGAGAGCCGCACCGGCGTGTACACCGGGATCAGCAACGACGAATACCGAATGCTGGTCGTGGACTCGAGCAAGCCCGCCGAGGCTGCCGGGTGCCTCTACGCGCTCAGCGGCACCAACCTGAACGGGGCCAGCGGACGGGTTTCCTTTGTGCTGGGTCTCAGGGGGCCGGCCAAGGCAGTGGACGCTGCGTGTGCGTCATCCATGGTATCGGTCCACGACGCGGTGGCAGACCTGCAGCAGGGCAAGGCGGATCTGGCCATCGCCGGCGGCGTGCAGGCGATCCTGAACGGTCGCATCTACGAACTGCGCGCCGATTCGATGATGCTGTCTCCTGATGGGCAGTGCAAGGCGTTCGACGCATCGGCGAACGGATACGTGCGGGGTGAGGGCTGCGGGGTCGTCGTCCTCAAGCGGCTGAGCGAGGCGGAGGCAGATGGCGATAGGATTTGGGCGGTGATACGCGGGGCCGCCGTGAACCATGGAGGAGCCAGTGTCGGGCTGACGGTGCCGAATACTCCGGCGCTGGAAGAAGTGATGGAAACAGCGCTGTCCGACGCGGGAGTCTCCCCGTTGGAGATGGATTACTTGGAGGCCCACGGAACCGGGACCTCCGTGGGGGATCCGATCGAGATCGATGCCGTAGCCGCAGTCTACGGGAAGGACCGGCCGGCTGACCTCCCGCTTCTCATCGGTTCCGTAAAGACCAATATCGGCCATCTGGAGTCGGCCGCGGGCGTGGCCGGAGTGATCAAGGCGGCGCTGGTGCTGAACCGGGGTGTAATTCCCAAGCACCTCCATTTCCACAATCCCAATCCGAGTCTCGACTGGGACCGTCTGCCGCTGCAGGTGACTTCGTCGATGATGGACTTGCCGCACCGTCCGGAGCGGCCGCGACTCGCAGGAGTGAACTCCTTCGGGATATCTGGGACGAATGCTCACATTGTGATGGAAGAATACCGTGGCCCGGACGGTGCGACCGCTGGCGAACCGTGGGCTGTCGGCTTCGGGAAGTCGGTGGCGGTTTCTTTGCCGGCGACCGTGGAAGATCTGCCGCTGTTAGAGCAGGAGGTACAGCCGCGCCAGACCCGTCTCCTTCCGCTGTCGGGCAAGTCGGAGGGCGCGCTCGGCGATCTAGCGGAGCGGTATCTGTCGTGGCTCGATGAACGTGCGGACCAGTTCTCACCCGAGGGGGACGTGCTGCCGCTTCTAGCGGACATGGCATGGACGGCGGGCGTGGGCCGGAGCCACTTCGATCACCGCGCGGGCGTCGTCTTTCACGACGCGGAATCGCTGCGAGAGCGGCTCCGTGGACTGGCTGAAGCGGATAGGGGCGCGTCGTCGCGGACACCGACTCGGGTGGCGTTCGCCTACACTGGGCAGGGGAGCCAATGGGTCGGTATGGGACAGACACTCTACGAGAGTGAACCGGTGGCGCGGGCGGTTCTGGACCGCTGTGAGGCGGTCCTTTTGCAGGAGCGAGGAACATCCCTGCTGGATGTGATGTTCGGAAGGGCCAGAGGGGAAGAGGAACTCGGCGACACGGCGTGGGAGCAGCCTGCCCTGTACGCGCTGCAGTGCGCGTTGACGGCGCTCTGGTCGAGCGTCGGCGTCCGTCCAGAAGTGGTCGTCGGACATAGCATTGGGGAACTCGCAGCGGCGCATGCGGCAGGCGTATTCAGTCTCGAGGACGGGATGCGGTTCGCCGCCAAACGGGGGGCGCTGATGTCGCAGATGGAAGAGGGCGGCATGGCCGCGATCTTTGCACCGGCCGAGCGCGTGGCGTCGGCAGTGGAGGAGGTGAACGCGGCCTCCCCCGATCCCGGATTGAGCATCTCGGGATACAACGGTACCCACCAGGTGGTCAGCGGCCCGATTGCGGGAATTGAAGCGATTTCAAAGCGATTCGAGCTGGAGGAAGTGCGGGTCAGGCGGCTGAACACGACCCGGGCGTTCCACAGTGCCCTAGTTGAGCCTATCCTCGACGAATTAGAAACGTCCCTCAGCGGCGTAGCGATCCAGTCGCCCTCTCTTACCGTGATTAGCAATCTGACGGGCCGGGCCGTGGAACCGGGTCAAGTGCAGGACGGAGCCTACTGGAGGCGTCATGCCCGGGAGCCGGTGGCCTTCGCTGAGGGGGTAAAGACGATGGCGGATCTTGGGGTGGATGTGATGCTGGAGATCGGCCCGCGATCGGTGCTGGCTCCGATGGCGGCCTCCTCCTGGCCGGACTCGCCGCAGACACCGGCGCCGGTGGTGCTGTCGAGCCTCTGCCCGCCGTCGGACGACGCAGCGGCGTCCGGAAGCGCAGACGGTTTCGTGGAGGCAGTCGCGGAAGCGTACCAGGCGGGACTCCCGATTCGTTTCGCGGGACTCTTTGCAGGAGAGACGCGGCGACGGATTTCCTTGCCCAGCTATCCGTTCCAGCGCGAGCGACACTGGATCGCGTCGCCGAGACGTCGGCGCGGAAGCGCCGGCCATCCGCTGCTGGGTGCCCGGCACGAATCCGCCCGCGGAGAGATTACCTTCGAGACGGAGCTGTTTCCCGCTGATCCGGCGTGGATGAACGACCACCGGGTGTTCGGCCGGATCGTGGCGCCCGGCGCGCTCTACGGGGCCATGGCGTGTGCGGCGTCGCTCCTCCAGGAAAGTGGGCCGGTGGTCGTGGAAGACGTGCAGCTTCACAACCCACTGGTCTTCGAGGAGGACGAAGACGGGACGGGCGACGAAGGCCGGAAGATTCAGGTCGTGCTCGATGCTGGTGAGCCGACGTCGCCGCAAGGTGTCCAGATCTTCAGCAAAGGGAGTGAAGGGGAATGGACGGTCCACGTGGAAGGTCGTCTGTCACCGGCCACCGCCGACTTGGAAGCGGGAGGGCGGATCGATCTGGAAAGTCTCAAGGCCAGCCTCTCGCCAAAGGACGTGGCGGTAGTAGCCCGCCAC
>JAPOYQ010000515.1 GCA_026706505.1 Gemmatimonadota bacterium | reverse complement strand
CGATAAGCCCACCCGTTCTGAAGCTGAGCTTGGCTTCGATGCCAGCTTTGGCAGTGCCGGCAAAACGCTGGCTCTGGACGGCGCTAGCGGGACGGACTTCGGCGTATTTTACCGGGCGAATGGGTTCGGCAACCTGTGGTTCGCTGCCGCAGCCAACCCACAGGCTCATCGCCGCTAGAAAAACCCCGGCCGCTTCGAGATTCCGCTTTGGCATGATACCTCGCTTCATGGTGCATTCTTTCTTTTGGCGAAGAAGGCCGTCAAGCGCTCGACAAAGGCCTCCTGCTCCTCTGAAGACATGAACATGGTGTAGCCTCCGATGCTGTTTTCCAACTGCAGATAGCTGACCAAGTATTCATAGACGGCTCCGGCCTCGGCCTGACGGGCGGAAAGGGCGGCGCGTTGGGCATCCACCAGTTGGGTGATTGCCAGTTGGCCCTTCTGGTAAGCGTCCTGCACCAGTTCAAAGTTCTTTTGCGCACTTGCAGCCGCCACCTCGGCAAAGTGTATGTTGGTGCGCCTGGACACTAGGTTCGTCATCCGCACCCGGACGGCCTGGGAGAGCTGCTGGCGCAAACTCTCCTCTTGGAGGCGGAGTTGCTGCTGCTGAATCGCGGTTTGGTCGATGGCGATCTTGCGCTGGTTGGCCTGAAAGAGGGGATAGGTGAAGTGGAGGGCCAAGTTCCAAGTGCTATTGACAGGATCGGGGGAGGCCGGCGGCATTCCCTTGCCAGCGCGCCAGAAGGTGTAGTCGGCCTGTCCGCGCAAAGCCACTGTAGGCAGGTAGTACAGCCGGCGGTTCATCTGCTGTTGGCGTTCGGCTGCTTTTATATTGGCCGCTAGCTGCTTGAGCGAAGGCATGTTTTGTAGGGCCTCTGCGACGAGAAAGTCGGTCAGAATCTCCACATCGCCGGCCCGATCAATCAGAGGACCGATGCGGGCCGGGTCAAAGCGGCCAAAAAGTTCGTCGGAGAGCCGGGCATCCTCCACCTCGAACTCCTCGCCGATATCCGTCCGATTGAGCAAGCGGTTGAGTTGCACTTTGGCTAGGTAGAGGTTGTTGAAAGCCTCAATCGAGGCTTGGGTGGCCCGAGCCACTTCGCTCTCCCAGCGGAATACGTCGGCCACGCCAGCATAGCCGACGGCATTTCTAGTGCGGGCAATCTTCAGATTGCGACGCGAAACCTCGAGATTCTCATCTTGAATGCGTCCCCCGGTCTTGGCCAGCAGGATATTGAAATAGGCCGTCGCCAAGTTCAGCACCACGTCGAGCGCGACCAAGTCGGTGCGATGGCGAGCGGCCTCGGCTAGGTACTGCTGGATTTTGACGTTGGCGAAGACCTGCTCGGAAAATAGTACCTGTTGCACGGTACCTGTACCCGCGCCGGTGCGCTCGGGCTGTTGACCAAAAGCGCGCTCGGCGACATCTGGGTCGATCTGCAACAGGGTGGTCGAGGTTTCTACAGTGGGCAAGAGGGACGACTTGGCCCGGCGCATATCTTGGCCGGCCAAATCGACATTGCGCTTTTCAATGCGCAGGTCGAGGTTGCTCTGCAAGCCTTCGGCGATAATCTCCTGCAAGCTCAAGCGTTGATCGCTAATGGGCTCGTCGGCTTTGAGGAAGCGGGCGGAAAACAGCGCTTCAAACGAGAGGTCGAAACCGATCCGGCGGATTGTTGCGGCATTCAGCACCCATTGCTCGTCGAGATTGTGCCGCACGGGCATCGCCGCCAGTTCCTCGCCCAGCGCGACTCCCTCGACGATCAGGGCCAGCTTGCGGAAAATCTGGTCTCGGCCGCTCTCGTCGCCGATACAAGCCATTATTCCCGCATCCACATAAGAGCGGCTCATGGCAAAGGAAGGCAGCTTGCGCTCGGCGAGAGCCTCGGCCAGTAGGCCGACCTCCTCAAGTGAGCGCTCGAAAACCACCGCCAGATAGACCGCGTCAACTGCTTCGCGCAGTGTCGGGAGAGACGCTTCCTCTCCCCAAAAGACCAACTCCACCTGGGACTCGTAAGGCGCTGCAAGGCGTTCGAAGAAACCCTCGAAATCCAGCCTGCCTTTCAGGTTTTCACTGATGATGACGGCCAGATGCGAAAAGGGATGGATGCGGTGGAACGCCGCTAAGTCCTTTTGGATCGAGTGGGTACTGAGGACGTAGGTAAAATTGTGCACTCCGGAGACGCCAGGCTCGACGAGGGGCATCTGCTGTAATTCCACGTCCAGTATCCCCACGGCGATCGTCGGTTTGGGCAAGGCACCTTGGGCTGCCAACATCGCGGCACTGGCCGGCCCAGCGGCAATGATCAGATCGACCGCGGGATCGTTGGCTAGGGATAGATAGTCCTCATGCTCAGCGGAGAAACGCATATGCTCGGGAAGGAAATGGACTGACTTATCAACCCCTAACACCTTGTGGATTTCCTCCTGCAGGAGCGCCAACTCACTCCCTGCATCGGTTGCCTCGGGCCCAAAATCGAGCAATAGACCGATGTAGAGGTCGCTCTTTTCAATTTGGGCATGCGTCGGCAGCACTAGGCCCATGAACAGAACGGCGGATATAGCTATTCCCAGCATCGAGAGGTCCACTCCAATGGTTTCGAGCAAAGTGAACTAACTGTCAAAGGACGTAAAATTCTACCGACGGTACTGCAAATAGATTTCCACCTGCTCAACCCGCAAGGGCACCCGCAACCGCTCATCCCGCTCTAGCAGACTCAGCCGGATTTGGTGGATGCCGCGTCCCACTTGTGCCGCAGTCAAGTTCCAGCAAAGCCAAGCGTTCTCCGATACATCACTCGGATCGGACGCATCTTCAGCCGCGGCATTGCGCACCACTGGCGTCCCCACCTCGACCCCATCCAACATCACTTCAATCTGATCGACAGGCGACCAGTGGGCCATTTCGATCTGCAACTCGGCACTTGTCAACGCGCCTTCGGTCTCGACCTCATCGCCGATGCGGACGTGGAAGACCGGCCCACTGTCCGGCAGTGTGGGATACAGCGTCACCGGCACCTCGCCGTATAGGCGGTCGTCGCGCTCGGCATCCACCCGGTTCCCGGTCTTGGGGCCAATGCTGCGGTGCAGGGCGGTGTATACTTTGTCTAGGCCAACCAGTGTTTCCGCCGACCCCATGGTAGTGAGCAATGGTCGATGCGTCTGGGCATGGCCGTGCCAGTTAAACAAGTACACGCCGTCCGCTCCACGCGCTAGCTGGTCTTGCGCCAAGCCGCGAAACCAATCCACCCGCCACGCCCCATGGGGCCGCAGCCGCCGCGCCTGTTGCCGCCCATCCGAGTCGAAGCCAGCGTAGAAGCGCACGCCGTGGGGCTGGCACAACTCGACAAACTGCTCGACCTCGGCCCCTGGATCAGTCCCCGAATTGCCGCCGCTGATAACCACATCGCACAAGTCATCTCGCACCCAAGTCTCGACATCGTAGCCAATGCGGCGGCAAGCTTCAAAAGTCGTGGCCACTCGCACGGCCACGTGAAAGGGCCGCCCCCGCTCCTCGGCAATCTGGTCGGTCTGCGCCCGTATAGCCTGCATGAGATCGGTCAAAACGTAGCGCAAGCGGTACGCATCGTCGGCTGGCAGGTGAAAGGCATGCCGCTGCCAATCCAGTTCGACGCCGTCCCAATCGGCTAAGCGGCAGGCTTCGACGACGCGCTGCAAGATGTACGCCCGCACTTCGGGGATGGCCATGTTCCACGAAGTCGAAGCCCAGCCCGGTGCCTGGTCCTCGCCCAAAAGCCACTCGGGGTGCTCCTGCCGCAGCGGCGTCAGCTCGGCCCGTTGCAAGCTGCCCAGATCGCCCGGACGCAAATCCCAGAAGTGGTTGTCGTTCATGCGCAGCGACGGCAGCACCGCCATGCCCAACTCGCGCCCGCGCTGCACCAGCGCTCCGTACAAATCGTCCCCCCGCTCAAAAAAAGCGCGGATATTCTCGGTGTGGCGCATAGTCTGCACTGAATCGTAGCGCCGCTCGGTCGATGCGCCGACCATATCCAATTGCTGCGACGGCCAAGGCACTTCGTGGACGCCCACGCACCAGCACAAAGCTCCCACCTGAGTATCGGCTAAGGGCGCGTACACTTTGTCGAGGAACTGCGCTAGCGATTGGGGGTACTCGCTGTACCCATGAGGTGCACCGTCCCAGTTGTACACAATGCCGTAGTTGGGCGCGGCCGTTCGCTCTGCCATAGTTCCCTCCAGCGCGTTAAGTTGGTCCAGCAGGCTGCGCTGCATAGTTTATCAAGGTAATTCACCGGAAACCTAACCAAGAGAGGACTATCACACCATGAGCTACTACCTCTACGTGCCGATCTCGACGGACAACCAATTGCTCGCCTTTCCCATGGATGCCGACTCGGGCCAGCTCGACCGCAACCATCCGATCGCTCTGAGCAGAAGTGGATACACGGTTGCCGCCGACCCCAAGCGCCAATACCTCTCCGTCGGCTTGCGAGACGGCGACGACCACGCCATTGGCAGCTACGCCATCGATCCAGCCACCGGAGCTTTGACGCCCATCGGCGAAGTGCCGGTCGCAGCCATGCCCTGCTATTTGTTCTCCGACCACACAGGTCGCTTCCTTTTGGCGGCTTATTACGTCGGCGGTATGGCCACGGTCCACGCCATCGACGAAGACGGCGCTTTGCAGGACCCGGCCGTCGATACCTACGAGACCGAGCGCTTCGCCCACTACATTGCTACCGATCCCTCCAACCGCTACGCCTTTGTCCCCCACGTCGAATCGGCCAATTCGATCTACCAATTCCTCTTTGACGCCGATACCGGCAAACTAAGCCCCAACCCAGCCATCCCCATTCTGGCCTGCGGAACGGGCGAAGGGCCGCGCCATCTAGCGTTCCACCCCCACCTAGACGTGGTGTACGCCGATAACGAGCAAGGCTCCAGCGTCACCGTGTACCGCTTCGACGCTGACCAAGGCACGCTACAAGCGGTGCAGACCGTATCGACCCTGCCCGACGAAGATTTTCCCGGCCGCGAAACCAACAGCAACGCCCAGCTTCACATCCACCCCTCTGGCAAGTCGATCTACGCCTCCAACCGAGGCCACGACAGCATCGCGATGTTCGCCATTGATCCAGCCACCGGCCTAATCCGCTCGCTGGGACAACAGCCCGGCGAGGCCACCCCTCGCCCCTTTGCCATTGAACCCAAAGGCAAGTTCATGTACGGCGGTGGCGACGGCTCCACGCGGCTGGTCTCCTACCGCATTGACGAGATCGGCCGCCTCGAACCCTTTGGCGCGCCCTACGAGTTGGGAGGCAGCACCTGCTGGATATATCCGCTGCAAGTGAGTTAAAGGATTCACTCGGAAAGTCAGAGTCCAACAATGTCCACTCAAGCCAAAAACCTGCTGCCCAACGCCAGCTTTGAACTCGACTTTGGCGACCACGTATGCACCAACTGGGGCGATACCCAAAACGAACTGAGCCTGCACGTGCGGGCCGCCGACCAAGTACCGGAAAAAGACCCCACCAGCGCCGCCATTCCAGACGCCATTGACGGCGAACGGGCCGCCCGCGTGGAGACAGAGGCCAGCGGAGACGAGGCCGTCGGCCACTTGCTCTCTCCCCTGATAACAGTCGACCCCTGTGCACCGCACACCATTTCGATCTACGCCCGCAGCGACCAAGAGGGAGCGCAACTGGAAATCGGCCTGTGGACCGGCCTAGTGGACTTTGGCCGCGACGCCGACCGCTTGAGCTTTCCCATGCCTCTTTCCACCACTTGGCAGCGCTATCACTTCACCACATCCACCGACGAGTTGGAAGAGCACGCCGTGGTCCA
This sequence comes from Gemmatimonadota bacterium, assembly GCA_026706505.1. The sequence goes on along the minus strand of JAPOYQ010000515.1, from coordinate 3,154 downwards.
CTTCAAAGTCACGGCCCCGCAAGCCGGAGCCGTGGTCTGGTTCGACGCGGCGCAAATGGAACGCGGACCGCAGGCGGCTCCTTTTGAGACCCGATGCGCTGTTGAAGCGGCAGTGGCAGGTCGGCGCGCCAAAGCCCTCATCCACCTCGCCGACGCGCCGTTGGAGCTGTACCTGACGACCTACAACCACACCAGCGAGCCAAGTAACACACCCATCACGCTGGAAATCAGCGAGTTGGTCGGCAGTCGGGCGATCTTCGCCCACACGCTCACCGATCCGGTTCCGCCGGGCCGCACAGAGGGCAAACTAAGCCTCGACTTCCCCTTCATCGGCGAATTCCGCGCCCGCCTCCTCGACGGCAGCGGCCAGTCCATCGCCCCCGAAGACTATATCTTCGTCAACTACCCGGTCTTTGAAGCCGACTACCAAGGCGTCATCTACGCAAAACACAGCGCCATACGCGAAATTCCGGCCGAGCGCAGCGTCCTGCCCTGGACCAACGACCGCAACTGGTACGCCGAGCCCCAAGCCACCCTCATCGTCACCGACGACGATGCCATCCACGCCCAAATGAGCGATGGCCACACAGTCATGCGCACCCGCGACGGCGGCCGCACTTGGGACGATTTGCAAGTCACCCGGTTAGTCAACACCGTCTTGCGCGACGGCACTTTTTTCGCAGTGGAGAACAAAGACGGCTATCTGCAAATATCCCGCTCCAGCGACAACGGCCAGTCCTGGCGGGATTTGGGCCGCATCGACCAAACTAGGGAAGTCCAAGTCGGCCCCATCGAACAATTGCGCGACGGTTCGCTCATCATTCCAATCGGCGTTGGCGGCCGGCAGGCGACCGGCCCGCAGATCGTCTATGCCTTTCACTCGCGCGACTTGGGCCAGACCTGGTCCGACGGGGCCCCGATCTGCCCAGGCGGCGAGCCGCAAATCCTCGAATTGCAATCGGGTCGCCTGCTCGCTTTTTGCCGCAACAACCCCTCGGTGCCGCACAACGACTTGCAACGCCCTTTCCGCAACGAAGGCCCCTGGCGCTTGTGGCAGCGCTTCCAAGGCACGCGTGGCTTGGCCTCTTATACCAAGCGCATGACGCTGGCCGAATCAGACGATGGCGGCCACACTTGGCACAGCCAGCGACCGGCGACTTTGCTGCTTGAAGAAATGCACGGGGCCGGCATTCAATTGCCCGACGGCCGAGTGGTTTTCCTCTACACGCATCGCGGTCCGACTTGGCGCGGCGGCGAACGCGCCAAAGTGAGCCACGACCAAGGACGCACTTGGCGCGCCGAACGCTACTTTATGACCGCGACTCCTTCGTACCCAGGCTATTCGGCAAGCTGCGTCCTACCCCCTCACTTAGGCGACGGCCAAGAAGGCATGATTCTGTCGCTAGTCGGCGAGCGCTCGGAGCGCAATTGGGGCAGCGAAGGCCCCCCGACCGCCGAAGGTTTTCAATACATGCCACAAGTCCAAGCCATCCGCTGGCGGCCCGTGGACTAGGAAACGGATGTCATCGTGCTGTTTTACGACAACCTCGAAGAATTCATCGCCCAACAAAGCGCCCAACTGCAAAGCCTGAAACGGGCCAATGTCCCCGAAGTCGGCGTCGTCCTCGAGGTCTTGGGACCCAACCAGGACCAAGACCGCAAAAGCAATCCGGGCGGCCACTCAGTCACCCAATCGGTAGAGCGCTTGGCCATCGACTGTCACGGCATTGAAGGCGACCGCCATCGCGGCCTCACTCGGGCCTCCACCGGCCGCGAAGCTCCGCTCTACAAAAGGAGCCGCGCCACCATCGTCAATCGCCGCCAGCTATTCGCCGTCTCACCGCACGAGTGCGCCCTCCTCAGCCAGCGCCTAGGCGTCGAAGTCACGCCGCAATTGCTCGGTGCCAATATCGTCATTGGCCGCGAAGACGGTGCCCCTTTCTGCCTTTCGAGCACCCCGGTCAACACCTATTTCGTCCTAGCTCCGGCTACCGCGACCCAACCACCGACGCCGCCCTTGGCCACCCTGATCCACTACGTCCAGCAAAAGGGTTGCAGCCTCACAGGCAAAGCCTTGGCCAAAGCCTATGGCGATCCCTCGCTGACTAAGCAGTTCGTCGCCCACGCCGAGCACCATCGTGGCATTCTCTGCAGCGTCGAATATCCGGTCAAAAGGCCGATCTTTCTCGAACGCGGTCAAAAGGTCTTTTTCCGCTTTCCCATGGGCTGCTGTTATTGACCCGAGACAGTCTCGCGTTCGATCCGGGCGATAAAATCGCGGCACGCCCAGGCCACGGCTTGGGGACATTCAAGCTGCAAATTGTGCGATACATGGGCCATCCACTCAACCTGGATATTGGCCCGCGCCGGGATGCGCAATTGGGCCAGACTAGGCCTGTTCCGGCCCCGGTCGCCGTACAATTCCAAGATGGGCAACTCGGTGCGGCAAAGAAAATCGTACCCGTCCCACTTTTTCCAGTACGTGCGAAATTCCGCTATTTGTTCGTCTGTCCAGCGCCCCAGCACCCGGCGACGCAGGGCCTCATTGCGCGCTTGTTGCTGCGGCGAGAGCGTACTGGAAACATCGCCGCCAAAAGCATCGCTCAAGACGTGGTGACTGGTCCAGCCCTCCATGGAAATGATGCCCCGGACCTTTTGCGGCTGCACTCGACCCACCTCTAAGGCGATCATACCGCCAATGCTGTGGCCACCCACATAGCAGCAATCGAGCCCCAACTCATCAATGACGCGCAGCGCGTCTTGGGCGAATTGCTCAATTGAACCCCCTCGCGGGGGCGGCCAACCGCGGCCGTGGCCACGCACTTCTACGACTGCCAACTGCATGTTCTCGTCGAGTCCATCAATAATGTCCCCTAAGGCATAGGCGTCATTGAAGCTGCCCGGTATTAGCACCAGAGTCGGGGCGGTGCCCGGGCGCACCCAGTAGGAAAAATGCCCCACGTCCAAGTCCATCCGGCGGCCCGCAAAGCCCCGGCCCAAGTCGCGCTTGGCAGCCCCTTCGCCTTTGTCGATCTTCACAATTCCTTTCCTTTACTTGGGCATGGATACTACGGGTGAAATTCACTTAAAACAACACTTAGCTCGACTTTATCCATTCATGTAGCATAGCACACGATATCGATAAGGCGTTCGA
>JAPOYQ010000212.1 GCA_026706505.1 Gemmatimonadota bacterium | reverse complement strand
GTAGCGCATCCGGTGGTCGAGCATCGGCTGAATTGGATGGGCGGTAGCGGTGGGCGGATGGGTGGAGCGACGGGTTTTGTCTCGGTCAAGGGAACCAGCGGCCACGCGCTGCACGACGCCAACGAGCCGCTCAATCCCGGTCGCGGCTATGTGTACCACAACGGCCGCAGCTATTGCGAGGCGATTACTGTGACTTGGCAGCTCAGGGACGTGCGGGCGGGTGACGGGGGTTTTGCCTGCGTGCCGGGCAGCCACAAGGCGTACTACAAGATGCCCCCCGGCGTGCGCACCTGCGACCGCGATATGGGGCTGGTCAAGCACGTTGAGATGCAGGCCGGCGACGTGCTGTTCTTCGGCGACGGCGGCACGACCCACGGAGCGTTGGCCTGGAAGAGCGAGATTGCGCGGCGGGGTATCCTGATCAAGTATTCGTCGCGCAACTTCAACCGCAGCGGCGGCGAGATGGCCCACCCGGAAAACCGCTGGGGCGAATTGGTCGAGGGGATGAGCGACGCCCAGTTGGCGGTGATGCGCGGCCCAGACCGCGATGTGTTCAACAACAACGTGCCGCGACTGGACGTGGCCAATGGCGAGGTGATCGTGTCGTACGAGCGCGGGTCGACGCTCTACAGCAAGGATGCACCGACCGGGCCGTTGGCAAAGGACAAAAAAAGTTAATCTCCATCCATCGACATTTGGGAGAAATCATGCGCCTACTCATCCTAATTCTCGTCACAGCACAGCTAGCTGCGGCCGACGCACCCGACTGGCGGCGACCTGTGGCTACCTACTCCATCGTCGCCCGCGATTCCCTCAGCGGTCAGCTCGGCGTCGCCGTTCAGTCCCACTGGTTTTCCGTGGGTCCCATCGTTCCGTGGGCCCATCCTGGCGTCGGCGCTGTGGCTACTCAATCGCTCGTTGATCCGGCTTACGGTCCGCTTGGCCTCGAATTGATGGCCATGGGCAAGACGGCTCAGGCCGCGCTCACCGCTCTGATCGCCGGGGATGACGATGCTGCGGTGCGACAAGTGGCCATGGTCGATGCCGAGGGGAACGTGGCCGTCCACACTGGCGAGCGGGCCATCGCCGCTGCCGGCCATCAGACCGGTGCCCAGTACAGCGTTCAGGCGAATCTGATGGACCAAGACAGCGTGTGGCCGGCTATGGCGCACGCCTATGAAAATGCCGAGGGCGATCTGGCGGAGCGGTTGCTCGTGGCTTTGGAAGTTGCTGAGGCCGAGGGGGGAGACCTGCGCGGTCGGCAGTCCGCGGCCATCCTCGTGGTCTCTGCCGAGGATACGGGTAGGTCGTGGGTTGATCGCGTGTTCGACCTGCGCGTGGAAGATCATCCCGAACCGGTGGAGGAACTGCGCCGCTTGGTGCGTCTGGCGCGGGCCTATCACAAGCTCAACGAGGGCGACGAATGGGTGACTGCAGGGGACATGGAGGCGGCCATGGATGCCTACCGCGCAGCGACCGAACTGGTGCCCGATGAGGCAACGGGCGGCGAGGCTCCGTTCTGGGTGGGTGTGACCTTGGCTTCTGAGGGCCGCGAGGAGGAAGCGGTGCCCTATTTGCAACGGGCGCAGGCACAGTACGACCGCTGGGCCGACTTACTGCGGCGTTTACCGGCCTCTGGTCTGCTGTCGGCCGACACTGCGCTCATAGATCGCCTTACTGCTGCCATGATCGGCGAGTGACGATTCTGGATGTAAAATGGCGGATGCATTTCTCAACGAATTAGCTTGGCAGCGGTCGTCCCAGCCCGCGCTCTCGACTATGACGACAGGGCAGACTTGGTGCCGGGTGACGCTCTACAATCCCACGGTGATCAAGGTCAACGGCCGGTACGAGATGTGGTATTTGGGCAACAGTAGTGCCACGCGCAACGACGACATGGATCTGGGCTATGCCGAGTCGGAGGACGGCCTGCACTGGACGGCCTTCCCCGACAACCCCATTCTGCGCACGGGCGAGACCCCCGTGGGCCAAGCGTGGCAGACACCGCACGTCCTCTTTGATGCCGATGAGGGTCTGTACAAGATGTGGTTCGTGATGAGCCAGCGCCTCGGTACCACCAGCAAAGGTCCTCTTGTGCGGCAGATGCTTGGTTATGCTACTAGCTCGGATGGTCGACAGTGGAAAGTCCACCCCGAACCGCTCTATCCGAGTGGTCGCCGCCCCTGTGTACTCAAGGATGGCCCGGGCCGCTACCGCATGTGGATGAATTCTGCGCCGGCGGCAGACGATGATTTTCGCGCCATGGCCCGCCACATCTACCGCTTCACTTCGGAAGATGGTCTGCACTGGAGCCGCGATGCAGAACCAGCGGTTGTGGCCAATGAAACCCACAGAAGCATCGTCTATCCCTATGTCCTAGAAAACAACGGCGCCTACACCATGTGGTACGGCTGCCACGTGGCGGACGGCATTTTCGAAATTTACGCCTCGACCTCGGCCGACGGCCTGCACTGGAAGCACCACTTTGGGCGGTCGGCCTTTCCGGCCACGCGCCATCCCGATCACTTTGACGGTCGCTACACCTCAACGCCGTGCGTCCTCGCAGACGGCGACCGCTATTTGCTCTATTACTCGGCCCGCGATCAAGGCAATATCTACGGCGCGGGCGACGGCACAATACAGGTTGATCAAGACGGTATTTACCGCCACATCGGAGTCGCCGTCTGCGAAAAATAGATGAGTGGGGATGTCCTACTCGACGACAATCGAATGGATCGTGGCCGCCGCCATGGCTTCCCAGTCCACGGCGAGGCCGAGGCCCGGCCCAGCGGGTGCATAGGCATAGCCGTCGGGTTGGGCGCGGATGACGTCTTGCATTCCGTATTCGTAGGGTTCGCAGGGGACTGACTGCTCAAAATAGGAGCAGTTGTCGTGCGCCAGCATCAGGTGCAGGTTGGCGGCCGACACTAGACTGTATCCCCACGACATGATCTCGCATTTCATGCCAGCCGCTTCGGTGAGGGCGATTGCTTTGTTGGTCTGCGTGATCCCGCCCATCATGGCTGCGTCGGTGCGGGCGCGGCCCCACGCCTTTGAATGGAGGGCTTCGGCAAATGTGTGGAGGTCTTGGAACCAGTTGCCGGACGGCAGGATGGGAATGGTTACTCGACTCGTCAGCTCCCGGTAGCCGTCGAGATCCGAGTCGTGCAATGGGGCTTCAAACCACGTGAAACCCATTGCTTCGAGTTCTTGGGCGACTCGCAGGGCACCGTCGCGGTCGTAGTTGTTCTCGGCGTCGAGCATGAAGGCGACGGCGTTGCCGGGATACTGCTTTCTGACAGCGCGGGCGAGTTCGAGGTCTAGCTCGGGTATGCACCAAGTGTGGAACTTGATGGCCTTGAAGCCTTGGGCGATGAACTCCTCGGCGTTCTTCAGATAGGATTCGACATCTTCAAAGAGCGGAGTGCTGGCGTAGGCGGGGATTTTGTTCCGCGCTCCGCCCAATAGACGATAGAGCGGCAGTCCCGCTACCTTGCCCGCTAGATCCCACAGGGCGATGTCGATGGCGGCTAGCGACTGGGGCGGCAGTGGAAAGACGCGCGGCCTGATCTCGTGCCATATGTGCTCCCGTAAGAGCGGGTCTTTGCCCAGTAGGATGGGGGCTAGGTGGCGTATTGACTCGGCGGTATAGCGCTCAAAGTCAAAGGAGGTCGCGTTCCAGACGCCAGCTACGCCCTCGACGCCCTCGTCTGTATAGATGCGGACGACCGTGTTGGTCGAGTATTGATCCGGCAGATCGTCTGACCAAGTGAAGCGGTCAACCGGCGGGGCTACGGTGCGTATTTCGACTTTGGTGATGTGCATGGAATGCCTTTCATGAGGATGAATTTATAAGGCCGGTTCGGACGCGAGATTCTCAGGGTATATTTCGATTTGCTCTGCGTACTTCTCCCGCAGTTGGTTTAGAAAAGCTTCAAAGCGCTCCTCAATGCGCTGGCCATTTGCCGAACGCACCATCTTTTCGACGGTCTGCTGAACCTCGGGATGGGCAAAAGGTAGCAATCGGGCAGGGCGTTGCTCCAGCGTGCGAAACACGATGTATCCCGGCCAGATTTTTTCGCGCGGCTGGAAATGCACCAAGAAAGGTCCGCCGACTTTTCCCACCGGGGTTTTGCGGACGGCCGCCAGCACTGCCGACATGGTGTGCGAGGAGTGGGCGTGTTGTTCGTCTTCCTCGCGGTGGATGTGGTAAATGTTATAGTGGAACCAAGCGTCGTGAAAACGCGGATAACCTTGGGCCAAAGTCCACATGTCGGCTCCTTGGCGCACTTTTTCGGCAACGTCGAGTGCATCTGCTTCGTGGTGGAGCAAGATAGCTTCGTAGATGAGCAGATCGGGATCGGTAAACCAGGATAGATGCTCCTCGTAATAGGTCCGCATAGCAGCTTCGTTGACAATCGGCGCTTCTGCTTCTAGGCGGCGCAGTTCTTCGATCATTAGTAGCGATTGACGCTTTTCTAGGTAGCGCTTCATCTCGTCGTCGTCGGCTAGTCCGGCCTGTTGAGCAGCTAGCGGCAGCAGCACGGAATCTACTGCCGTGCGTCTGGCGTACCGAGCGATGCTCGCGGTATCTACGGTTACGGGACGCCGTTGGGATGGGGTTGCTAGGAGCCATTGCAGGTACTGCCCAAGCGCGACCTGTCCTCCTTCATAGAGTATTAGCTGCTTCGCTGACTGCTCGTCCCCGTCGAACTCGGGGATGCCGTGAGAGGCGGTTTTGCCCAGCTTGACTAGCTGCAACCAAGTTTCTTCGACTAGCTGTAGATTGAACTGCTTTCTGATGTTCGTGCGAAACTCCGCCGTGCGCACGGCAAGGCGATCCGCATAGAGCCTATCTTTGATCCTCTTTTTTAAGGACTCATAGGGCAGCGGGCGTTCGTCCTCCACGCGCACGATGTGGAAATAGCCCTCTCTGCCTTGGAAAGGCTCAGATAGCTCACCAAGTTGCATGGAGAAGAGCACCTTGCTGACGGGGCCGATCATCAAGGACTCGTCCCAGTAGCCTAGGTCTCCTCCTTTATCAGCGGTCTGTTGGTCCAGAGAAAAGCGACGGGCTAGCTCGGCGAAATTTTCACCGTCTAGGAGCGCTTGGTAGAGCGTTTGCGCTTCTGCCGCTGTTTTTACCATGAGATGCCGCCCCCGCACCTCGCGCTTGGTGCGTAGGTCGCTGTTTTCGTAATAGGTCCTGATCTCTGCGTCAGAGACCGTTATATGGCTTTTGACCTCTCTTTCGATGAGGCGTTCTACGGCTCGTTGTCGGCGCACGTGTTCTAAACTGGCTAGTACCTGTGCGCTCTTATCCAGTTCCCTATTCTTGGCTTCTATGAACAGCAGCTCGCGATTGATAAGCGTCTCTAGGACATCTTGCTTTGATTTTTTTTGCTCCTGCGGCAGCTTGTCCCAGACCCGTTCCACCTGATCGATCGCGACGGTGCGATCGGCGATCCGCGCTGCTACAGAATGGTTTTCCGCGCATCCCAAGAGGAAAAGGACTATCACTGCTATTGCCATGGGTCGCTACTCTGTAGGTTCGAGTTCGAGGAGAACCAGCAGCCAAGTGCGCGCCCAATAGGCACTGTTGATATAAGGCGTCTCCGCGGTGGGCCAGTTTTGCCAGTAGGTTTCATTGTGGGGGATTCTGTGGTACCACTGGAGTAGCGGGATAGAGGGCAGCTCGCGCAGCCAGATTTCCATGGCTTGGCGAAAGTGTTCGAGCAGTTGCGGATCGTCGGGGGCTGTGCCGGCCATGCGGTCGATGATTTGGTCGAAGTGGTCGTTTTGCCAGCGCCAGAAGTAGATAGCGGCCGTGCCGGTAGGTTGCACGTAGCGACTGTGATAGAGTCTGAGGGTGAAGTACGGGTCGCGCACGCTGCCCGCATTGCCGATCAGAAAGGCCCGGGCGTCGCCCACGGTCATGCGGGTGTAATAATCGGAAGTCATTCTGAAACCAGCATCAAAGCCGGCGCGGCGTAGCTGTTCGACTAGCACGGGAACGATGTCGTGGAGATTCGGATGCAGGTCGATGGTGATTTTGAACGGCGTGCCTTCCTTGGTCCAGATGCCTTTTTCGAGGGACCAGCCTTGGCGTTGCATGATCTCCGCGGTCTTGGCTGGGTCGTGTGTGCCGACCGGATAGCGTGCGAGCAAATCTCCGATCTGGTCCATGAAACGGCGCAGGGGAGGGAAATCTGGAAAGGGGAGCAGGGAATAGGTGCCCGCGCCCTGCCAACCGACCTCGACGAGTTGCTGCCGGTCAATGGCGTAGTTGATAGCCCAGCGGATTTCCGCATCTGCAAATGGCGCTTCGAGATTGTTAAAGCCCAAGGCGATGGGCCACCAATCGAGGTAGCCGTAGGGTGGTTCGCGGCCGGTCCAAGTGGATACGTCGGGATTCTGGTCGAGAATGGTCTTGATATTGGACGGGCGCAGATCCAGACAGGTGTCCATTTGGTTGCTGATCAGCAATTGCACCCTTTTGTCTTCGTCCATGTAGGGCAGATAGATCAGGCGTTCTACGCGGGGGAGGCGGCGAAAGCCCGCCTCAGCCGCCCACCAGTCTTGCCGCAGATCCCAGATCCGCTGCTGAGGCTCGGAACGGACGAGCCGGTAGGGGCCGCTGACTACAGGCCAGCCGCGTTGGAGATCTAGGTTGGCGAAAGTTTTCGCGTCTTCTCCCTCCCAGATATGCTTGGGGACAATGGGGATGCCGTTGCCGAAATTGTTGGTTAAATACTCGAATACGAAGCGCGGATTCGGCGATTTTAGCGCGATTTTCGCCTGTAGGTCGTCCACGGCGCTGGCCTCTGCAACCCATAGCTCCATATCGACCGAGGCGTTGAGGACGGGAGCGTTCTTTTTGAGCATGTGGATCGTGAATACCAGATCCGCCGCAGTCCAAGGCGTGCCGTCGCTCCATTTCACGCCGTCTCTGAGGTGGATAGTTACTTCGGTGAAGTCGTCGTTGTACTCGTGGCCAGTTGCGATCCAAGGTATGAGGTTTTGTTCTTTGCCATAGGGGTTGTAGAAATAGAGCGGTTCGTAGAGGAAGTTGTGGCCGGTGCTGGAGATGCTGCCGGGGAGAAAAGGGTTAAAGGAATCGTAGTCTTGGATTTGGCCGGCGCAGGTGTTGGGCGGCGTGCAGTTCATTATGAGCGAGCGGTTACGGGGGACGTCAGCTTCGTCGTTGACATCACCGCCGCAGGCAAAGAGCAGGCAGCAGGCGAGCAAGCCGCTCAGCATGCAGTTAAGCATGGGGGCAGTCTCCATATACCAATCGGCGTAAAAGTTGACTTCCACTATGCTATTAAATAGCTTGAACGGGCAAAAGGGCGTATGTTCTAACCACTCAAAAAGGAGGTTTTAGTTGTTAGCAGAAAGAGCATATCTGACAAACAAAACAGCCAATTTAATCTCTAAAAGGAGGCTAACCATGAGAGTCTGTGCTGTTTTTGGCGTTTTGCTGTTGGCTGCGAGCACGTGCTTTGCGCATAGCAACGCCAATGGTTTTGGGTATTTCGCTTTGGAATGGCCCTCGGATGTGACGTACGTCGCCGACGGCGAGGACGGGGATTGGGCGTGGTACGATCCCAATTTCATCATCACTCCCGACGAGATGGGCGAGGTCGTACAGCAGGTAATTCCAGACAAGAGCGATATCGATGTTTCCATCAGGACCGCTTGGACGCAGGCACCCGACAACCGCATCTATGGCTTTGTGCGGGTGACGGACGATTCGCTGCACGCGGCCGAAACGGACCCGGAGAACGGGTGGTTTGAGGACGATCTCGAAATTATTACCGACGGCGACCACAGCGGTGGCCCGTACCGCGATCCGAACCAAGTGAACGCGCAGCAGTGGACCATGCACGTGCAGGTGCCCGGCGGATATTCGACGCCCTACGGCAATGGCACGACTTGGCTGCGCAAAGACGCCGATCCAGCCAAGCAGTGGGCCACGGCCTATATTGAGGCCGATGTCAGCCTCAGCCCTCCTGGCGCTACGCACGGATCGACCAATGTCACCCTCGGCTATGAGTACGCCATGCCGCTGTGGGTCAACTTGGAAAACGACGAGGCCTCTACAGAACGCGTGGTCCTGCAGCCGGGAATGACCGTTGGTCTTACCTACCAGCTCAACGAGGCCGATACGACGCCTTCTGAGGGTGCCGCCCGGACGCATCAGCTAGTCACCGGGGACGTCAACGGGGCACATAGAGATCAGGATTTCGCCTCTGACTTTACTCTATTGACCGTAGGTGAGTACACCCGGGGCAGCGATGCTGGCACTGCGGTCGAAGGCAGTGCTTGGGGAAAAATTAAGGCGACTTTCGCCGAGTAAAATTTCTTCATTCTATGTACAGCGGGGGAGGAGAGGTGTGACTATCTCTACTTCCCCGCTTTCGCGTTTTGTAGGACGTTTGGGAAGCGCTTTGCCATGAGTCCATGCTTGGGTGCCTTGGTGCTGCTGGTGTTGGTCGGTTGTGGTCGCTATTTCCCAGGGCCGATTGAACCCGTGCCCGAAAATCGCCAGGAAGTCTATGCTTCGGTCGAGGACGACGGAACCATTATCGCCGTTTTCAACCGCCTCGAAATCTCCCTGCGTCCGATGACGGACGAAGAGTTGAACCGGCAATTCGCCGACTACTCTGCGGCGGGTGCCAATTCCAAGAATCCATATACCTTTGGCAACTGGAAGCCGCTGGGCGATACCTACACGCCGCCAAAGTACACCGTCTTTTCGGTTCAGGTGAAAAACTACGAGTATCCCAAGGTACATCTGGACCCCACCCGCATACCTCTCGTTTCCCAACAGGCTGGCCGCGAGTACGATCCGCTCAACAGAGGGGATATCCTCGAATTCTATGCTTCTATGATCCCTGGTTATGCGGGTAATGCCTACAGCGTCTTCCAAGAGCGCAGGGAGATTCTAACCCGCACGATGTATGCAGACGAAGACGTTTTC
>JAPOYQ010000829.1 GCA_026706505.1 Gemmatimonadota bacterium | reverse complement strand
GTGCGACAACTGGAAGGACAGCGTCAGGCAGACGGGTTATGGCTCTTTACTTGGTCCGGTCAGGACCATAGCCAGACTCTGGTGCCGCCCGGGATCTATATATGCCGGATCAACCTAGAGGCGCAGACCAGTGATGAGGCCTTGGCCCAGACAATCAGCGTGGTCTATTAAAAAGTTTTCAGCAGGATAATGGGAGGTGATGTATGTCGCAGGCAATAAGCCATTTAAGACTGGTAATGTTGCTTTTTTTGAGCAGTATCATACTGGGAGAAATCCCAGCAAACGCTCAGTTATTTACCGGGTACCGCCCCGTCGAAGAGCCGGGGATTTACGGAGCACGGGTCCGCCCTGGTGCCTTGGCTCCTAACCGCCGGAAGTGGTATCTTCCCCAGAATCTCTACTATGAATACAGTTGGCGAGGGTGGGAGTACAGCAACTATGCCCGGCAAAATTATCAGCGCTACGTGAACATTCTGCTCGAAGGAACCCGGCAATACGATCTTTTTGGCAATTATATCGCCCGGGGCTGGAAGATCTACGACTGGACCGAGAACAGTCCGGAGCGGCTCGGAAGCGAGATATTCAAGAACGCGTTTTACCAGAGTTGGTTCAACAATGTCATCGTGTCGTCTGCCCAGAAAGGTCAGTTCTACACTTCCCTGACCATAGGCGATGCGCTCCGCACGACCTTGACACCCCTCACCTTTTCCAAGCCGACCTTTAATGGTATCCAGTGGGACTTCCTCACCGACAAGTACGCTATGACCATCTTGGCGTCTCGACTCAGTGCGCCCGGCTTTTCGGCTCTCACCCAGACATCCGGAGCCAGCCGATCCGAGAACACCTCGAGGCTTTTGGCCGGCAGAGGGGTTGGACAAGTAGGAGACTTTGCGCAATTGGGGCTTACTTGGGTCAACGTCGCCAACACAAGCAGTACCCTGACCCTAGGGGATAACTCCTTAAAAGGCGTGCTGACCGAGCCCCAGAACCAAGGCAGCGTAGAAACTGTGGTCGTCCGCATCTCGGACGATTCTCCGGAAACCCCGCAATCGGGGGCACTCCTCTTCTTCGACCAAGTGGTGGTCAACGGGAAGCCACATCCGGAAATCACTCCCTTGATACGAGGCGGGATTCGCAGTGAGGGCAACCTCGAGGCGCGCGGCACCGATGTGATCGAGCTGATCTATGATATCAGGAATGACTTCCGACCGACGGAAGAGGTCCCGACCTTGGGGGATATCTCCAAGCTGGAGTTCGAGTTGATCATCGCCAACGACTACCGGGTGGAGGTCTCATCCAACAAACAGACAGATCGCCTCGGAGGTCAGGTCTTTTTGCCCGTTGCCCAAGCCGAAAAAGAGGTCATCGACGGGTCCAATCAGCGCTTTATTAGATTTGAGTACGGCCTGCCCACAGCCCACGAGGTAATTGGTCTGGATTTGGAGATAAACAACTTAGGAGGCCTAGACCTGCGCGCCGAGTACGCAGTAAACCGGCGCTTCCGGCGCTTCCCCAATCAGAACTTTGGGGTCAACGATCTCGCTCCAGAAAAAGACCGGGCCGAAGCGGCCTATGTTACGGCCTCCTACAATAACTATCCCTGGTTCGTCTACACAGAGGCCTTCGACATGGCTCCCGACTACAGCACCACGGCCTTCATCTCCAATTCACTGGGGGGCATCGACTACAGCGACGAGCAGAGGCACCTGTTTGAGTTCGTCGACGACAACGACGATCAGGACCGCTTTCCGGACTGGCAACGCATCAATCAGATCGGACTGGTTGGGGATGTGGGAGGGGCGGGAGCCGACAGTGACGTCTTCCCCGGACTCGACGAGAACAACGACTTTGTCTCCGATTTCAACCAGAATGCCAATTCTAGACCCGACTATGCCGAGCCCTTCCTGCGCTACGCAGTGGATCCTCCAGAGTTCCTCTTCGGCATGGACATGAATAACAACACCCTCATCGACCGCTTCGAGGACGATCGGCAGCCGGACTTTCCCTACGAACGGGACCGCCGGGGATACAATATCTACGGAGGGCTGATGCTCGCCAAGAGAGCGCAAATCACCATCGGCCGGCTGCAGGAACGGATGCCTAGCAGCGCTAGGAAGAGTCGCGCTACCTACGGACTGTTTACGGCAGAGGTGAATATGCCCGGGTGGAACATTGGTCTGGTCGAACACGCCAAATTGGTAAAGGACAATATCGCGGACGACCGGCTAGTCTGGAAAGATCCCACGGGAACGGAGAACTTCAGCGATCCTCTGGAGAACCAAGACACCTTTGTCAACACCTTGTACCTCCAAGCCAGGTACAACCGGATTCGCGATCTGGATATTCAGGGCAAAATCAAGTACGAAATCTTCAACCAGCAAGGGGAACAGGCCGACGAGCTGCGCAATCGCTCGTTCTTCGGCTTGATCAACAAGGCGGGGTACGCCATTCCAGTGGGGGAAGACCTGATATTCTGGCCTAGGTGGAAGAGCACCTTTCGGCGCGAAACCCCTTCGGCAAAATCGAGCCTGAAATCCCGCGACCTCGAGGAAACTCTATTTCTGATTACCCGCTACTCGCTGCTTCCGGGAACATGGCTGGAAGGCGGGGTTGAATTTAGCTGGTTTGAAAACTTGGAGCAGCGACCAGAAGAGCCGCCGCCGGGCTTTGTCGACGACTTCCGCAGCCAAGTTTATTCGATCCTCATTTCCAACACTTCTGCCTACCTGGGCTACCAGATAACCTCGAATATAGGTCTGCAACTGCGGCGCGCCAAGTTCAAAGAAGAGGATACCCGAGATGAATCCATCGGTTTCGTGCGCGTATTTGCCAGCACAGGTACGGATTGATATGTATACATTATGAGGATGGATTGAGCGCAATCTTTTAAGGAAGATGTGTTATGAGAGGAGCTTTTTTTGCGCTGGTTGCCCTAGGGCTGCTAGTTAGCCCTCGCGAGTCGGCCACCCAGCTAATTGAGCTGCGCCTTGGCGGTGAAGACGGCCAGTCCTGGGCCGACCAGACCGCCCTGAACGTGATGGTGGATTTGACCGCTAGCCCAGGAGCGATCCAGCCCCTTTTCCTCGATCCCAACGTGAACGTGGTCACCCAGATCGGCCCCTGGTTCCGCTTCCGCGAGCCGGTCGAGTTCGACTATCGTCCCGGCATGCCCCATGTCTGGCGGGCTATTGGCTCTATCCGCGAGGTCGGCCGAGTTGCCGATGCGCTGATATTCGTAGATGGGGACCGCGACACCTATTATGCCTCTTCAGGCTTTACTGCAGCCGGTGGCCAGGGGGGGGTGGAGGGCGAGTTTTATTCCATCGATCTGGGCACGCGAATTCCCGCCGAGCGCTTTGTAATGCTTCCACCGGAGGGTACCGAGCCGATCACCCAAGAACCCTACGACCCCAACTACTTCTTCCCCCGCTACGAATTGACCGCTAGCAACGATGAGGTAGCGATAAAGCTGCAAGACGGCACTTGGTGTACCAATCACTTCTGGTGCAGAGGGTTCTACATTCCGCTGGACACTGTGCTAGCCTCGGTGGAGGGCAATCTCGAATCCACGATCGAGGTCACCTTTCCGCGCCAGTACCTGCGCTTCTTTCGCCTGCGCTTTATTCCAGACTCGCAATGTTGTAGAGGGGGTCTAAACACCGCGTTCGCGCGGTATGCGGTGTCCGAGTTGGAGGTGTACGGCCGCGGCGTCGTGCCCGAGGTCCGCTGGGAGTCCAAGGTCATAGACTTGGGCCAGACCGTCAACATCGGCCAGGTCCACTTCAGCGTCAGCACTTGGCGCAAGGACACCGTCGCGTCCGAACCCCAACCCGATCCCGAAGCGCCCACTCAGGTCAGGGTGTCCGTGCGCACCGGCCTAGACGACGAGCCGCTGGCCTACCACACCTACAACGACTTGCGCCAGCCTACCGAGGTGAGCGCCACCGATTACTCCCGCCTCAAACCTCGGCGCTGGCCCTTTGACCCGCTGGCAGCCGGCTGGGCCGGACCAATCACTGAAGACCGGGACAACTGGAGCTTCTGGTCGGCCCCGCTCGAGCAGTCCGGCGAAAAGCCCCGGGTGCCGCGCGGCCGCTTTATCACGCTGCGGGTAGAGATAGACAGCGAGAGCTTGGAATCGTTTGCCCGCATCGACTCGCTGGTGGTGGAAACCTCGCCGCTGTTGGCCGAGCGGGTGCTGGGCGAGGTGGCCGTGGTGGACGATTTACAACCCGAAGGCAGAGTGGCCCTGCTGCCCGTCGGCGAGCCGACCGAGCTAGTCTACGAAATAGGCGCTGAGTTTGTCGCCGGCCAAGCCGGTTTTGATGGAGTGCGGATATTGGCACCCTCGGCCGCCGAGTTTTTGAGTCTGGAGATGGGTGATCCGCCGCAGCCGGTGACTGTGGATCCAGCCGATGTGGTGCCCGAGGAGCAGGGGTTCACCTTGTACCTGCCACGTCCGCTCAGTCCAGACGGCGACCAGCGGTTGCGCCTGCGGCTGGAGACGGCTTTGTACAGCGCCTCGGGTGTCCTGCGAGCTGAGGTATTTCGCCGAGAACAAGCCGGGTTGCCACAGGAAGTGGAGAGCGGAGATGTCAGCGAGGAAATGGGTACTAACCAGTTGCACATGGTCGCGTTCGAGTCGTCGCTGGGATCTGTTCTGCGCCAGTTAGAGGTGCAGCCGTCGGTGTTTACACCGCAGGGGGATGGCATCAATGACGTAGTGTCGATCCGATTTACTTTGTTCCAAGTGCTGGGGGGGACACAGGTGGAGGTGGGCATGTACAGCTTAGAGGGACAGCGGGTATGGCAGCAGGTGCTAGAGGTACAGAGAGTTGGCCCGCAGGAGGTGGTGGAATGGGATGGCCGGGACGAAGCCGGTGCATTGGTGCCGCCAGGGGTGTATGTGGCGCGGGTGCGGGTGGGGGCGGATCAAGGGGATTTCGATCAATTGCAGGTGGTGGGTGTGGCTTATTGAAGCTCAGAATCGTCGCAACATATCGCCAAGAGGTGATTAGGATGAGGACATTTGTACTCAGCGCAATCGCGTCAGCAGCCCTGCTGTTGGGTGGTTGCGGCTACAAATTGGGCTATCGGCACTTTCCCGGACCCATAGTACCCGTTGCCGAGACCCAGCAGACCGAGGAATTTAACGTCGGCGATGACCGCAGCATCACCTTTGTCAAGGGCCGCTTGGAGGTCAGCCTGCAACCTATAACTGCCGAAATGCTAAACCGGCAGTTTGAAGTTCATTCGGCCTCTCCTGCGGGCTTTTACCGGGACAACCCGTACCAAGCTCCAGTCAATCCGTATACCTACGGCGACTGGAAGCCGTCGGGTGAGGAACAGGCACCGGCCCGTTTTGCGGTCTTTCTGCTAAAGATCAAGAATTACGCCTATCCAAAGGTGCGCGTGGATCCGGCCTTGATTGAGATCACAGCCCCCAACGGACGGCGCTATCAGTCGCTCAGCCGCACCGCCCTGATTGAATACTACTGGCCCTATGCTATCGCCTACGCGGGCAACACCTACCAGCCATTCAAGGAGCGAGAGGGCATTCTGCGAAAGACGCTCTTCAACGATGATATGATCTTCAGTGGTCAGGAAAAAAGCGGGTTTGTCATTTTTCCCGCGCTGGACGACGATGTCGAGGATTTCGAGGTTCGGATCGCGAACATGACCTTGCGCTTTGACTACCGGGACGAGCCAATAGAGACAGTCGATATCCCCTATCAGTTCACCCGGGAGGTCACCTATGCCCTCGAGCCGCCCGTCGCGGGGCAGTAGGAGGGAAGAGCGTTGGCACTAGTCGCGTTTTTCTTGTTGCTGTTCGGCTGCAGTGACCCAGCGGACGACAATGTGGTAGCCCGGGTCGATACAGTAGAGATTACGGTCGAAGACCTGCTGCGGTTCAATACAGATATACCCGCCCTGCTTCGCTCTGAGGAGCAGGGCGTTCAGATGTGGCGCGAACACCTCGACAGCATGGTCGATATGGAGCTGATGTTGCTCGAGGCCCGGAAGCAGGGCATAGACCAAGATTCGGAGTTCTTGGGTAAATGGGAGCACGAGCGGCAGCAAAAATTGATCAGGGAGATCCTCCGCCGGGAAGTCAAGGAGAAGAGCGCTTTTTCGTCAGAGGAGTTGCGACGTCGCTTTGAGCAGTCCAAGTGGAACCGCATGCTGAAACTAGCCCGCATCCAGGTGGAGACCGAGGAGGACGTCCGGAAGGTAGTGGAAGAGCTTGAACAGGGAAAAGGATTCGGGGGAGTGGCCAAACTTCGTTCTACTGATCGAGAGACCGCCTCCCAAGGTGGCCTGCTCGGTCCCCTCTACGGGCGTGGAAACGTAGAAGAGCAGGGGATGCCGGTGGAGGTTGCAGAGGAAGTTTTTGAGCTAGCGGTAGGAAAGATCAGCCGCCCCTTCGAGATTGGGGGCGGATACGAGGTCTTCCAGGTCGTGGCCGAGAGTCCTCCCCCCGCTAGTTACAGCTTGATCCATGCCCAGGTCCAGATTACCAAAGCCGCTTGGGCCCGCCGCGAAGAGCTGATGGAGGAGTTGGCCACCCAGTTCGAGGTGGAGTTGGACCAGGAGGGCATTGTTTTCCTGCTGGCAAGGGCTCCGAGCTCTGACGCGGATACGCTGGATCTAGCAGAGCCGGACCAGGAGGTGGTTCTGTGTCGTTTCGATGGCGGGCAGTTGACCTTGAAAGATTTCGCCGATACCTACCAGAGAGTCCGCCACTTCCGGTCGGTCCGATTTGATAGCAGCGGCATCGCCGAGTTCATCCATCGGGAGCTCTTGCCGGTCACACTCCTGTCCAAAGCAGCCCTGCAGCAGGGAATTGATCAGGACTCATCGGTAGTCGCTTGGCTGGAGGCCAAAAAAAAGACTATACTGCTCGAAATTTTAAAAGAGCGGGAGGTGGATCAGCGGATCGACCTGAGCGACGAAGCGGTGCGCTCCTACTACGAAAGCCATCTACATCGTTTTAAAAAGCCCGAACAGATCACCGTCCAAGAGATTCTGTGCACAACCCGGGAAGAGGCCGAGGAGGTCTTGAGACGGATTCTGAACGGGGAGGAAATGGAGCGTTTGGCCGAGCGCTATAGTATCAGAAGTGGAGCCGAGAAAACCAAAGGCTTCATTCATATGCACGCCTATGGAAAAACCAATTACGGCGTCCTCTACGACGAGGCGATGAAGGCGGAGGTGGGTGAGCTAAAAGGTCCCGTCCAGCTTGAGGAAGGCTATACAGTATTCAAGGTGATGGAGAAGGCCGGTTTGCAGCCCGATCCCTTTGAGCAGGCGTCGTCGAGAGCGCGATATTGGCTCAAGAAGGAAAAGGAAGAGGAGCTAATCGCCGCCCTACTTCACAGCCTAAAAGAGAAGTACGCCTCAAAGATCGTCCTATTTGAGGACCGCTTGCAGAAGATGGATGCAGAAGCTGATATCTAAAGCCTGGTACTTCGCTCTTTTTACTGTCCTCACCACCAGCGGCTGTGGCGACCAGCGGTCACAGGGGCAGGCTGAGGCCGCATACGCCGAGGCCAAGCGTCTGGCCGAAACCGGCAGCTATATCAAAGCTATCGCAGCTTGCCAGCAAGCCTTGGCAGTGGATCAGAACCATCTCGAGGCACTCTTGCTCGCCGGTTCCATCCTCCAGAAGCAGGGCGATTTTGAACTGGCTATTCGGCACATCGCCCAAGCTGTGCAACTCTATCCGGACAATGTCGAAGCCCGTATTGCGCTGGGCGACCTGTACATGCGAAAGCGCCAGAACCACCTTTCTGCCTCGGCCTACGAGGCGGCGATTTCGCTGACTCCCGACCACATTTCTCCCTATCGCAAGCTCGCCATAGTCCTCAGTGCTCAGGGTCGCTATGACGATGCGGCCTCAGCCTTGACCAAGGCGCTTCGGCTCGAACCGGAGAATGCCGCCGTCTACTACAATCTAGGACTAGTCTACGAGCGACAGGCCCACTCCGATTCTGCGATTGCGGCGTACGATCAGACAGTGGCCCTCGATTCCTCCTATGTCGATGCGCACTATCACCTCGGACAGATCTACACCAAGTTAGGGCGCCTTGAAGAGGCCGAGGCGAGCTTCAGAACCGTTCTCCGTCACGATCCGGGATATGCCAATGCTCATACCTTGCTGGGACAGGTGCTTCTGCAGCAAGGACAGACCGCTGAAGCGGAGACTGCTTTTAAGAAAGCTCTTGCCACCGACCCCTTTGAAAAAGAAGCCTATCACCGGCTTGGGAAGCTCTACCTTAGACAGGCAAGGACTGAGGAGGGCCAAAAGCTGCTGGCCGCTTTCCAGCGCCTGCGAAAAGCGAGCGATGAGATCAGCCGCTACCGGTATATCCTGACGCTCTACCCGGAGGATGCAGATGCCCGCTACAATCTTGGGGTGCTCTACGCCGGCCTAGGCCATTTCCGAGCGGCGGCGGCGGAATACCACCAAGCTCTGGCTATCAATCCCACCGACCTAAGTGCCCGCAACAACTTGGCCAATATCTTCCTCCGACAAGGGGAAATAGCCGCGGCGATCGGCCAATACGAGAAAATCCTGGCGCTCGATTCCCGCTACGTCCAGGCCTACTACAACCTAGGGACCGCCTACATGGCCATGGGCGATGTGCAGCGGGCGACCCAGGCTTTCCAGAAAACCATCAAAATAGAGCCCAATCACGCCGATGCGCACTACAGCTTGGGCATGATCTACCTCGGGCAAGATCGGAAGGCAGAGGGCGAAGCGGAACTGGAGATATACCGGCGTCTGACAGAATAATATCAGAGGTGCTGGAATAGGCTCACAGGGTTTTTTCTATGGTGATAATGAAGTATGCGTTTTTATGCAGAGGGTACTGTCTCGCCGCAGCGGTTCTTCTCCACCTGCCGGCAAAGGCCGAGGTCCAATTCGTCGATGTTACTGCTGCGGCTGGGATTGCCTTTCGCCACCAGAATGGGGCGACAGGGGAAAAGCATTTCCCGGAGACGCA
>JAPOYQ010000709.1 GCA_026706505.1 Gemmatimonadota bacterium | reverse complement strand
CTTGGCGGCGTAGCGGCCGCAGGCCCAGCGCAACAGGTCCGGGATTGTGCGGATGCTTTCCTCGATGCGCCAACGCTGCTCTTCGCCCCCGACTTCGCTCGGTGCCGCGCTCAACGGCTCTTGGTCGTCGTCGGACCCGCCCAGTTCGTGACGCCGGAGGCCGGGCAGGTGAGTCTTTTGATAGTATTGATACCAGTCAATCCGCCGCACGTCCATGTTGAAGATCCGCTGCTCTTCGGGGGGCAGCGACTCGTAGAGGGCCAACATGCGCTTGGCTTCATAGCGGCAGTCGAGGGTCGTGTACGGGCTGAACAGGTCAGTGAAGTACTGGACGCGCTTGAGGCGCGTCTTGAGCGCGGCCAAGCGGCGCTTCTTCTGGGCCGGTGCCCAGCGCTCGGGCAGGTATTCGTAGAGTTTTTGCTTTAGCTCCAGAGGATAGAGGTACTTCCAGTTGAAGGCGCGCTGAAAGCGGGCCACCGTCGGGAAGGTCCAATCCACTAGCTCGGGCCGCGAGCCGTCTTTATTGAGAAGGGGGTGTTCCTCAAAGTAGCCCTTGACGTACTTGAACATCCGGGTGTTGGGCAGTGGGTTTTCTCCGCTAGTTGCCGCGTGGAAGACCTCTACTGTGGAGTTCGTAGCCTGCGTGGCCGCGGCCAGCACGGTATTGACAACGATGTCCACGGGCACCAAGTCCATGGGCGCGCCCATGGCGGCCGGGAAGTCCGGGACGATTCCCCGTCCGTAGGCCACTATCAGTGGGTCGGTTACTTTGAGCCCGTGGATCCAGCCTGGATGCGGGTCTTCGAGCGCGCCTTCGGTGACGCTGGGCCGCACGATGGCCAGCGGCACTTGGCCGCGGTTCCTGACGAGCAACTGTTCGCCCATGGCTTTGGTAAAAGTGTACACGTCATTCCAGCCATGCTGCCGCGCTCGCCGCATCCCTTCTTCGACTAGCTCTCGCTCAATCCAGCGGCGACAGCGGTCGTCAATCAGTTTTTGCAAGCGGCTGTCCGAGAGCGTGCGACGGTGGCTCTGCTCGACAATCTCGCGGCGGAATGCACGCTGTTGCTCGTCGCTTTGCGCTTGGTCGCGGATTGCACGGCAGCGGGCTTGCGCTTCGGCGATTTCTTCTTCGGGAACAAAAGGAACAAAAGGTTGTGGCGGCGCGCTGCCGTCGATTAGGTGCTGAATCGTGCGGTCAACCGGAAGCGTTTGCTCGGGGACGGCACCGGTGAGGCGACCGTTGACGTACGCGGTTGATACGTGTACTAAGACGGGATTTTTGCGGCCTTCGCGGGCCAGCCGCAAAAGCTCTTGGGGTGCCAAGGTGTTGAATTGGATCGCCGAGTCGAGTGGTTCGTCAAAGGTGACGCTGGCCGCGTTGCCGATGATGAGGTCAACTTCCGCGAGCAGTTCGTCGCGGGAGGCTTCGTCTAGCCCGAGGCCCGGCTGCCGCATGTCGCAGGCGAGCGCGCGCACCTTCTGCCGCGCCGCAGCAAAGGCATCTGGCTCCTCTTGGCGAAAGCGGTCGAAGACGACCAGTTTGAAGAGTTCGTCCAGCCGCTCCTCTACCGGCAGCGTGGCTCCGCCAGGGCTCCGCCCAGGCCGCAACACGAGATACAAGCGCCGCACACCGGGCAAATAGCGCAGGATCTTGGCCGTCAGTCCCTGCCCGTAAAACCCGGTGCCGCCGGTCAGCAACACGGTGCGGTCCTGATAAAATTCTCTGATCATAGCGGAAATGGACGAAAGCCCCATCCCGTGTCAGGACAGGGCGCAAAACGCTGTAATATAGAAGGCAGGACGCCCTGCCACAAGGAGGCTCACTGCTTTGGACGCTTGGGATCGCGGCCCTTGCCGCCGCGCCGGTTTCGGTCTAGCCCTTGCTTGGTGATATAGGGATGCTCGACCTGTTTTTCCAGTTCGCGGCGCTGGTCAGTCCAATCGATGTCTCGTTTTCGCTTGGCCATGTTTTGATATTATCTTTCTACTAAAGTTAATCTACGCGCAGGGTCGCTGACGGGACAGCCCAAGCTATGGCCAAACACTGGGTTTTGATAGCCAATCCAACGGCGGGCAACGCCCGCGCCCGCAGCGTCGCTGAGCAAGCCGCCTTGGCGCTGCAAGCCGCCGGGCAAGCGGTCGAATTGCGCTACACGCGGGCTCAGGGTCACGGAGCCGAGCTGGCGCAGCAGGCCGTGGCCGAGGGCGCTGAACGGCTCGTGGTCTGCGGCGGCGACGGCACCATTGGCGAGACGCTCGCGCCCCTCGCGGGTTCGCACACGGCCTTGGGGCTGCTGCCCTGCGGCACGTGCAACGACTTGGCCCGCGCCCTCGATGTGCCGCTCCGAGCGGAAGCGGCTATCGACAACCTGCTTTGCGGCGAGGTGCGCGCCATAGACTTGGGCCGGGCTGGCGACCGCTTCTTCGCCACGATCGCTGCCTTTGGTTTTGACGCCGAAGTCAACCGCCGCATGGAAAGCGCCCAAGGACCTCTATCCGGGCGGCTTCGCTATATCTTGGAAGCGTTGCGACACCTTGTCCGCTACCAGCCGGCCCGAGTTCGCCTCTGCGGCGACTTCGGGGAGATAGAGCAAGAGGTGCTACAGGTATCTACCGCCAATGCGCGGAACTATGGAGGCGATTTGCGCGTTGCCCCAGATGCCAACCTCGGCGATGGCCTCTTCGACGTGGTCGTCGTCGATGCGGTGCCACGGCGGGCGATCCTGTCGCTGATGCTCCGGCTCTTTTGGCAAGGACACGTCCGCCATCCAGCCGTGCGCATCGAGCGCACGGCCCGCCTCGCGCTGCATACCGACGCGCCGCACCGCGTGTATGCAGACGGCGACTATCTAGACCAGACGCCGCTCGTGCTGGAAGTTAGCCCGGCGGCCCTGCGGGTGGTGGTGCCGAGTTCTTGCTCGCAGGGGGTGCGTTGTTGATATTGCCCTAAGAGGCGGATTTCAATCACGACTTATTCCACAGCGTCTTTATGGCTACCCGAGCACAGCAGATACGCCTGGGCATCTTCTTCTTGGTTTCGCTCGCCGTCCTCGCGCTGTTCTTCATCGTCGTTGCCGGCAGCCATCTCCTGCGCCAGCGCGATACCTATTACATCGAGTCCAATTCGCCCGTCAGCGGCCTCAATAAAGGCGCGGACGTCAAGTACTTGGGCTTTAGTATTGGCCGCGTCGAAGACATTGCGATCGCACAGGATAATCTCGCCACCGTGGTAATTGAGATTTCGGTTGAACGGCGGCTGGCAGAAAATGCTATCCGCACCGATACACAGGCGCGAATGGCTTCGCTAGGACTCACCGGCCTGAAGTACATCGAGCTTTTCGGGGGCAGCGACGACGCCTCAGTCCTCCCGCCGGGATCCACCATTGTCGCGGGCGAGACCTTTTTTAGCAGCATGCAAGAGCGCGCCGAAGTACTCAGCGCCAAGGTTGAACAAACCATCGATAACCTAAACGCGCTGCTGAGCAGCGAAAACCAGCGCACCTTCACTGAGCTGCTGAACAATGCGGGCAATCTGCTGGTTACGGCCAACTCGCTGGTCGAGGACAACCGCTCCGCATTCGACGAGATAGCGACCAATATGGTTGCCACTAGTCGTTCGCTCGCCAAAGCCAGCGCGACTTTGGCGACGACGGCCGATTCCCTGCACGTCTTGCTCGTGGGTGCAAAGTTGCAACAGACGGTTGACGACCTGCAAGTGACGATGCACAAGTTGCGTCAGCAGATGGACGGCCCGGTTCCCCTGCTCGTCGCGCGGATGGACACCGTGATAAGCCATATTGACCGGACTTTTGTGGGCATTGACCAGACCGTGGGGGCCAGCCGGCAGAATCTCCTGCGCGCCATGCAGGAACTGGAGGAAACTTTGCAGAATATTCGCGAAACCACCGAACTCATCCGCGAGAATCCCGCGGTGCTCATCCGAGGTCGCAGTGGTGAGGCCCAATAGCCAAGTGCTCCGCTGCGCCCAAGCCTTCGTCTTGGCCTTAAGTCTGTCCGGCTGCGCCCAGTTGCTAGGCGGCGACACCAAGTTGCCGCAGCGGCGCTATTTTAAGCTGCATATCGAACCCCTGCGCGGTAGCGTGGAAGATTCTGCGCGCCCGTACCCTTTCCGATTACAGGTCAAAGGCTTTGAGATGCCCCGAGCGTATGACCGCACCAATATCATCCTCCGCCGCGACCAGTACGAACTGCGGCGCGACAACCTCCACTACTGGATGGAGCGTCCCAGCGACATGATTACCGATGCGGTCAAGCAATACTTGCGCCAAGCCGACCTCTTTACCTATGTCGGCGGGGATCGCGATTTTTTTGAACATCGCCCGGATTACGTGCTCAGCGGCTCGGTCAAAGCCATCGAGCGATTCGACAGCGGCGACCTGTGGGCAGCCCATCTCGTTATGACGATGGAGCTAGTAAGGCAGGACGATGGCAAAGTTATATGGCAGGACGATTTCGACGAGGAGAGGCAGGTGTTTTCCCCGGCCATGATCCACACGGTGGCTGCGTTGAGCGGGATTTTGGGCCAGCGGATGCAGAAGGTGATCGGGGAGATCGACTTCAAGTTCAGCAACAAGCAGCGGCCCGCGCCCATCGCGTCCAACGGGGAAACCGCACCGGCGGTCCGAGATACAGTGCTGCAAAACGAAGCTGATCACTACGAACTCATACCGGGAAAGCTAGCCCCCTAGGGCTTGGTATGTACAAGTTACTCTACATCCTGATCGCCCTGTCGTTGCTCGCCGGTTCAGCCCTAGGCGACAGCTACACTTGGATCGCCTCACCTGGGCGCGGCCAACTCGAACAGGATCCAACGCTGATTCCCAAGGGCAAGGGTTTTCTTTTTGTGCCGACGATGACTGGCTCCCTCAATGAGCCCAGTTTTCTCGTCTTACAGGGCAACAAACCCATCCGCGAAGCCTCCCCCGGCACCGGCGTGTTGCTATCACCTGGCAACTACAAATTGCTGGTCGGCTCGGGCACGGACCTCCAGATGATGATCCGCACCGTGCCGGTCCAAGAGGGCATGACGACTCTAGTAAAGCCCTTTTGGGCCGGACTAGTCATCAACGTCATGTCCGAGAACCGCGCATCGATCAACGAATCCTATGAATTGTACCGGGAGTCCTCGCAGGAAAACTACGGCCTCGGTTTCGGTGTCGAGGAGGAGCGAGGCGAGGCGGTCAAAACTTGGCTCCTGCCCCCAGGCGTTTACTCGGTAGTGGGAGTAGGCGACAACATATCAACTACCCGCAAGTTCAGCGTCCGCTTGGAGCCGGGCGAGTTGGTCCAGCGCAATCTAATAGTGGATACCAGCGACAAGTTCATCGGCTTCTACCCCCCGGCTCAGTATGGCCTCCTCTCTCAAGTAGCTGACTCGCACTGGAAGACCTCCTTGCAGCTAAGCGGCTCGCCCCAGCTATACACCTCGCAGAACACCACCGGCGCAGATCGCTCGGTCCTCTCTCTTTCCGCTGAGATCATCGGCAGCAGTGTCTATAACACGGACCGCCACTACGCCAATCTATGGCTGGACTTTGAAGAGGGCTTCACTCGCGAGGAGGGCGATGACTTCCGCAAGTCCATCGACAAGTTTGAGGTCCGCGCTACGTATATATACCGGCTTTCCAAGCGGATCGGCCCCTACTTGCGCGGGGTGTTCAACACCAAGCTATTCGCTGAAGAGGAGCGCTTCGACCCGCCGCGGACCCTTCGAATCCACGATGGCGATCAGGTCGCGGACACGACGGGCATTAGCGAATTTACTCTTTTGCCGCCCTTCAGCCCTCTCGAACTGCGCCAGGGAATCGGCATCAACTCTCAGGTCATCAGCAGCTTTCCCCTGAACCTCGACATGCGCATTGGTTTTGGGGCGCGCCAGACCTACTATACCGACTCCTTTGAGCTATACGCCGCCCGCACAATTGCCCGCAAATTGGAAGACAATACCGCCACCGGCTTGGAGGCCGTGCTGCTGCTTCGGTCGCGTTTCTCTCGCTTCCCCAGCTTAGACTCGGAGTTTGACCTTCTTATCCCGAAGACAGCCACCGACACTTGGGAATTCAATTGGGAAAACCGCTTGCGCTTGCCGCTTAGTAGCTTCGTCAACATGGTCGTCGTCTTCAACTTCAAGCGCCAACCGCCGGTCCAGCGGATTCAGTCCGAGCAGCAGGTCCTGCTGCGCCTCAACTATTTGCTATGACTTGGGTGCAGAGCGACGACTTGGGGATCGCGCTCGGGGGTGCGCTTTCGGTACATTCCATCGGCGCGCTCGCCCCCCAAGTCCGCAATCTCATCGCCGAACACCCGCGCCCTGTGCTCCGCGCTGACTTGCGCCAAGTCGAACACCTCGACACCGCGGGGGCCGTCTTCCTGCGCGGCTTGCCCGCCGTCGCCCTCGCCTTGGACAAGGAACTCCGCCTCGATGGGCTGCCTGCTCACTTGCAGCCCGTTTTCGACTTTGCCTCGCCTGCGCCGCCATCCGCGCCGCCCGCGCCGTCTCGCGTCGCTCTTGAACGCCTCGGCGCTTGGGTCCGTGCTCGTGGCGTCCTCGCTGCCGATTTTCTCTACCTGATGGCCGACCTGAGCATTTTCTCGATTAGCGCCTTGTTCCGCCGCGCTCAGATTCGCCGGGGTAGCTTTGGCGAGCAAGCGTACGCGATTGGCGCGCAGGCCCTGCAGATCGTCGGGTTAATTCTCTTTCTCGTCGGCGCGGTTTCGGCTCTCCAGTCCGCAGCCCAACTCCGCCAGTTCGGGGCCGATATTTTCGTCGCCAACCTGCTGGGCATTGGCCTGACTCGCGAGTTGGGGCCGCTGATGACCGCGATCATGGTGTCTGGCCGCTCTGGATCGGCCATTGCTGCGGAGATCGCCACCATGAAGTTCACCGAGGAATTGGACGCCCTACAGACTATGGGAATTGACCCGCTGCGCTTTGTGGTGGTGCCCAAGCTGTGGGCCATGGTCGTCTGCATGCCGCTTCTGACGATCATGGCCAACTTCGTTGGGATCTTAGGCGGCACCTTCATCGGCTTGGTGTCGCTGGACATCCCGGCTACTGTGTTTCTCAACCAGGTCTTCTCGTCGCTCTTTCTCAAGGATTTGATCACTGGGCTGGTCAAAAGTGCGTCCTTTGCGTGGCTTATCACGATCATCTCGGTTTACCACGGCCTCAATTTCAGCGGCGGAGCCGAGGGCGTTGGCCGGGCGACGACTTCCGCGGTCGTGTCGTCGCTGTTTGGCATCATCGTCCTCGACGCTTTCTGGGGCATTGTCTTCTACCTCAAATGGTGACTCGCGTTATCGACATCCAAGATCTCTGCGTGTCCTACGGCGAGACCACCGTTCTGCGCGGGATTGACGCGCACGTGGACGAGGGGGAAATCGCCGTCGTGCTCGGTGGCAGCGGATGCGGCAAGAGCACCTTGCTCAAGGCGACCATTGGCTTGGTACAACCCGCTTCGGGCCGCGTCGAGATCCTCGGCCAAGATGCGACGGCTCTCGGCGAGGAGGAGTTGGCGGCCCTGCGCAAGCGGCTGGGCGTGATGTTTCAATACGGCGCGCTGCTCAATTCGTTGACGGTTGAGCAAAACGTCGCCCTGCCTCTGGAAATGCACACGGACCTAGAGCCAGCTTTGATTGGGGAGATTGCGCGCACTCGTCTTGCTTCGGTGGGCTTAGGGCACGCCTGTGACCACTTTCCCGGCGAGCTGTCGGGTGGGATGCGCAAGCGCGCCGCTCTCGCGCGGGCCATGGTCATGGACCCGGAGATTCTCTTCTGCGACGAGCCGGGTGCGGGCCTCGATCCGGTCACCGCCGCCGAGATCGACGCGCTGCTCCTCACGCTCAACCGCGAGTTGGGCATCACTATCGCCATTATCACCCACGAGCTACTCAGCATCGAGCGGCTCGACGGCCGTCTCATCATGCTGGACCAAGGCCAAGTGGCATTTACCGGCACGGTCGCCGAGGCCAAGCGCGCGGAGCATCCGGTCGTCCGCTCTTTTTTTCACCCGTCCGATTCGTCCGCATGAAAACCATCATCATCGCCGCCCTGAGCGAGAACAGGATCATTGGCCGCGACAGCGCCATCCCGTGGCACTATCCGGCCGACATGAAGCACTTTCGCCGCGTCACGCGGGGCCACGCGGTCGTGGCCGGCCGCAAAACCTACGAGACTTTTCAAACGCGCCCCTTGCCCCAGCGCCTCAACTTCGTCCTCACCCGCAATCCGGACTACGCGGTCGCCGAGGGCGTGGTTGTCTGCGCGAGTTTGGCCGAGGTTATGCAGCGCGCCCGCGCCCACGGCAGCGAAAAACTCTTCGTGCTCGGGGGTGCTCAAGTCTATGAGCAGGCCCTGACCTTGGCCGACGAAATGATCCTGACTCATCTGCCCATCGAAGTCGAGGGCGACGCGTACTTTCCGGCGTGGGACGAAGGCGAATGGGAGGTGGTGGAAAGGCGCAGCGAAGGCGAACTGGTCTTTGCGACGTATCGCCGCTGCTGAGGATGTGCATAAAGCCCGTCCTTTGGGGTTTGATTATAAGGATGGGTGGTGTACATTCACCTCTTTAAGTTACTTCATCGGGAGAGGAGACCATCATGAAACGCAGCCTTTCTTTTTTCTATCCCCTAATAATTTTGTGGGCCTTGCCCGCCGCTGGTGAGGACGGCCTGCTGGGCACTTGGGAAGCTGTTGAAGAAGGGGTCATCGAGGTGACCAGCGTCGAAGAAGACGGCACCCTCCACCGCCAAACGCTAGAGGGAGAAACCTCTCTCCGAGCCACCTTTGCAGAAGACAATTCTTGCCAATTTGACATTAAGATGCGCTTCTACGACGTTGCCATGTCGCAAGTGCTCTTCGGCGGCGGAGCAGACGAAGTCAATTTAGTGCGTTTAGTGGAAATCGCCACCGCAGTAGATTTGGTGACTGACGACCAGCTAGACACTTGGCGTCAGCGAGTTGATGATGCACTTGCAAGGCTGCATGCGGATTCGATGACTCTTGCCTGGATGGGCACCT
>JAPOYQ010000189.1 GCA_026706505.1 Gemmatimonadota bacterium | reverse complement strand
GACGATGAGGACTACAAGCTGTATGCCTATAACCTGTCCACCAAAGCCCGCCAACTCGACAAGGACTTTAACACTCTGAGAGAAGCGGGAAACCGCAAACCCAGGGGCCTGTGGTCGGACGGCATCACCATGTGGGTGGCAGACCGCTATGACGAAAAGCTGTATGCTTATAACCTGTCCACCAAAGCCCGCCAACCCGACAAGGACTTCAATGCCCTAGGCGCGGCCAGAAACCATGCCCCCACGGGTCTGTGGTCGGACGGATACACCATGTGGGTGATAGACTACAATCACATAAAGCTGTATGCCTATAACCTGTCCACCAAAGCCCGCCAACTCGACAAGGACTTTAACACTCTGAGAGAAGCGGGAAACCGCAAACCCAGGGGCCTGTGGTCGGACGGCATCACCATGTGGGTGGCAGACGATGAGGACTACAAGCTGTATGCCTATAACCTGTCCACCAAAGCCCGCCAACCCGACAAGGACTTTAACACTCTAGACGCGACCAGAAACGGGACCCCCACGGGTCTGTGGTCGGACGGCATCACCATGTGGGTGGCAGACCGCCTTGACGAAAAGATTTACGCCTACGTCATGCCGGCACGGGCCAACCCGTCAGCTAAGGCCCAGGCGTTGATCGGCCTGCCAGAGGAAACGCAGTTGCAGCAGAACGCGCCCAATCCATTCAACAGCGAGACGGTCATTTCCTACTTCCTGTTGGAACCAGGACCGGCGCGCATAGAGGTGTTCTCGGTGATCGGGCAGCGAGTGGCCGTCCTGTGCCAAGAACCCCAGCAGGCTGGCTACCATCAGTTGCACTGGAATGGCCGCGACGACGCGGGTCGCCCGTTAGCCAGCGGCGTCTATCTGTACCGGCTGATGACCGCCGAGGGCGTCCTGACGCGCAAGCTCGTATTGCTGCGTTAATCTCCCAAGAGACGGGCGCGTCGGCTACGACCTAGAGGCCTAGATTGAGGAGGGCCTGTGCGACATCGTCGGCACGGGCGCGAACTCGGGGACCGATCCAGACGTGGAGGTAAAGGCCTACGTGGAAATTCTCAAACGCGACCCGCGTCTGCGACCGCTGGTCGTGGTGCGGAACGTGGAGATCCACTTAGCTGCCGCAATGCTCACCCCGTCGGAATGACGAAATAGGGCGTCTGAATGCGCCAGTCTGGCCAGCGGGTGGCCCGGCCATCGTCGAATAAGAACTCAAAGAACACCATCAAGTCCCAAGCGGGATCAATGGAATCGCCGGGAATCACCGCTCGATGCCCGTCTTCCTCAGAGCGCATATCGACGCGATCAAAGTCCAAAGCCTGATGGGCGATCCGATGATAGCAGTGGAGGGCGGACGGGATGGGAGATTCGCACCGGATGCGAAGCTCTAGGTCGCGCCCCGCCGTAGCACAGGTCGGAGGAACGAAGGTCACCGTCGGCGGATCGAGATGGACATCACCGCCGGGGAAAGATCCGAGGTCGGCGGACGAAATCTCCTGCTGTTCCGCGATGAGCGCATCAATAGCCGCCAAGTCGCGCTCGATCACCACCAAGTCGTCCTTCCAGTGCCCCACGTGGCCTTTCTCGCGAAATCCGAAGACCAAATCGTCGCAGTAGGCACCCTCAGCCGTCGCAGAGAGTGCCGCCCAATGGTCTCGTGCCTGGAGCAAGTGTCGGCGGACGGTGGGCAGGCGACGAACCTCACCAGTCCGTCGGTGAAAGGCGAGATGGACGGCTGCCAGTTGGCGGCAGGCATGGTACTCGGCCAGATGCACGAGCAAGGTAAAGTCGAGCAGGGTATGACACAGTTCCGGCTCCGTCGAATCTCCACCGAGACCAGTCAGCAGGCCACGCACCTGAGCGGCTAGCTGGCGCAGGTGATGAGCCACCTGGGGCGGCGTCCATTTACCACAGAGCCGATTGCCCAAGGCGTCTTCCACGTACTCGTCGATGCCGTAAAACCGAGTCGGGTCACTGGGCTCGACCTGAGCGTCCTCCGCCAAACTGCGGCCGGCGAAGCGTTCGGGCCAGAAAGTCCAAAGGCTAGCCGAATGCTGCAACACCACGGTGAGCAGAGGCAAAATCTGACCGCCGATGCGATAGAGTTCTTCCACGGAAGTTGCGGCAGTACCAAAGTGATGGCGCAACTCCCGCTGCCATACTTCGGGGGAAGCATCCGGGTCGTAGCCAAGGCGACCGAATAGCATATAGAACAGCCAGTGCCGCCGATGCTCCTCAGTGTGAGACCGAAAGGCGGGATCGGCGCGGGCTGACCATAGCGGCTGCTCGTCGCGGACCCCTTTGTTCGTCAGCGGTGCCATCACCTCAAAGCCATCGCCGCCAAAAGTGCAGGAGACAGCGAAGCGCCGCACCCATTCAGGATCAGCCCACAGCAGCACGCGCTGACTCCCTGCACTCCACAGGCGGTGAATCAGCGCAAAGGAGCGAGGCTTGCGCAGCAGATCCCAAGTGCCGTAGCGGCGGTAGTTTTTCTGGTCGAACTGCTGAATGGCCGGCATGGGATAAGGCATGCCCAAATGCTCGCACCAGTGCTTGGTAGAAATCACCGTATCCGGGACGAGTTCCTGGGCGAGCTGGATGGTATCGTCGGTAAGCCCTTTGGCGCGCAGGTCCAGGCGGATGGGACGACCGCATTCGGCAATGGCGCGGAACTGCGGCTCGTAGTATTCGGCTTGGCGATCCTCGGCAACGCCGGATTCGTAGTTCATGCGAAACTGAACCCCGTCGATCCCCGGGCATGAGGCCAGCAGACGCGCGAGTCCGGCAGCATTGTATTGCGCTCGGATCTCAGGTGTAAGCCCCTCCACCATAGAATTCCCATAGTCCTGAGCGTGCTGAGACCAGACGCCAAAGGTGAAGTGCAGACCGCGCTGACGAGTCCACTCGGCAATGCGAATCAGCATATCCAGATGCCGAGCACACTGCTCTGCGGTAAAACCGATGGGACGAACCTCGGGAAATTCGGGAACTTCCAATAGAAAGGGGTAAGGTGGCGACAAGTAGGCGATCTGGTGGCCGAAGGTGAGACTCAGATTGTTGTAGCGGCAGCGCGCCAGCCGCTCCAAGTACTCGTCCCAAAACTCCTCGTCGTAGAACCAAGCCTCTTCGAGCCGACGGTTGCAGAGAAACAGTTGCATGCTGCGCCAAGCCAAGTGCGGTGATTGGATCGCAGGAGCAATTGCCGCGCAAACGTCAACTCCTGGCGGGGCCAGTTCGACGGCGCGCGCCGCTTCGAGCAATGCGTACATCAGGCCGCGTTCATCCCTGCCGCAAATGAGGAATCCGCCAGCAGCAAGAGGATGGAGAACCAAAGATTCGGGTGCGTCGGGACAGCGCACGCCAGTAAGGGCATCCTCCACGAACGACGACTGACCAGCTAGGCCGATGATGAAATCGGGATCGGATCCGGGCGCGGCTGTGACCTCAACGGATTCTCCATGTGTACCGAGAGCGCGAGTCAACTCCTCCAACGCCCAGAGAGCGGCACGGGGTAATTCTGTGTCAACGACGAGATTCATATGGAGATCCGACAGCCGTCTGACAAACTCCAGCTAAGCCGATAGGCCGAGTAGTCGGGGATTTCTTCGCGGTGGGCGTAGAGCGGGACATTGACGTCAAGCAAGACCGCCATCCCGCTCCATCGGGTCAAGGAGGGACGAAGTATCATCCAAATCGACGCCGGGTTGCACACCTCGCCCTTTGAAGGTCTTCAAAGGGATGCGGGTCTGTGGCCGAGTGGTCTCCGTGCGTGCCAAGGCTTCGCGCAGCGCATCCTCGATCACCGCCTTGAGTGTGCGACCCGTCTGCGTAGCGTGTTTTTTGGCTTCTAATAGCAACTGGTCATCCAACTGAATCGTCGTTTTCATACATAAAAGCATGTAATATATCCATAAACATGGCAATTGCCCTTTTAAATTACCGGACGTTAGATTGCTGGTCATGGCGGACTCCACATACGACGGCATCATCCTTGGAACCGGCCACAACAGCCTGATCCTACAGGCCTACCTTTGCCGGGCCGGCCTACGCGTCGTCAGCCTAGACCGAAACGCCGTGCCCGGCGGCGGACTACGCACCGAAGAGTGGCCGGTCGGCTCCGGATTCCTGCACAACACCCATTCGTTCTACCACCGAGGTGTGACCCGGATGCCGTGGTACGCCGAACTCGAACTCGAGCGTCACGGTGCCCACTACCTCGAGCCCGATCTGAACGTGGCCATGCTGCTCCCGGACGGGCGCTCCCTGACTTGGTGGACGGACTTCGAGCGCACCGCCGATTCCTTCGCTCAGTTCAGCCGCCGGGACGCCGATACCTTGCGCCGCTGGCGCGAGGCGTTTCTGCCCATCGTGACGAAGATTCTGGAACCCGAGGCGCAGGCTCCCCCGCTGTCGCCTCCAGAGCGCCAGCGCCATTTGGAAGCCACAGCCGAGGGTCGCCTGCTGCTAGAAACGAGCGCCTGCTCGCCACGCGAATTCGTGCTGCGCGAATTCGAGAACCCAGCGGTGCAGGCCGGCCTCCTGTTCTTCAACGGCCTGCGCGAAGTCGATCCGCGCGCTCCCGGCTTCGGCCACCACATCCCAGCGCTGTTGGCCGCCCGTGGCAAGGCGCAAATGTGCGTCGGCGGCTCGGCTCGGCTGGCCGAAGCCCTCGTCTCCGCCATCGCCGAGGCCGGTGGCGAAGTGCGCACCAACGTCGAGTTCGCGCGGATCGCGGTGCAGCCTATCGCCGACAAACCAGGCCGGGCCGCTGGAATCGTCACGGCCACAGGAGAACGGATTGACGCCCGCCATTTCATCGCCTCGGGCCTCAACCCGCAGCAGACCTTCCTCGATCTGATTGATCCCGCGCACTTGCCAACTTCCTGGCGCGACCAAGCCGCCGCGTTCCGCTACAACCTGCTGGCACCCCTGTTCGGCCTCTACCTCAACCTCGACGAAGCCCCAGCCTACTCGGCGGCCGAGGCCAATCCCGAACTGGACGACGCCTTCATGGTCCTTCTCGGCCTACAGTCAGTGACCGACTTCGACGACATAGTACGGGCGCACGAGCAGGGCCAGTTGCCGCCGACGGTGATGTGGGGATCCTGTCCCAGCCGCTTCGACGCCACTCAGGCACCCGACAATGCACATACCGCCTTCATGTGGGAAAAGGTGCCCTTCCGCTTGCGTGGCCACGCCGATAACTGGGACGCAGAGGCCACAGCCCACGGCCACCGCATGCTCGACGCTTGGGCCGATTACGCACCGAACCTACGGGATGCCGTGCGCGAGCACATGATCCGCCCAGCCCACCACATCCCCAAGCGGCTGCCGAACATGCGCGACGGCGACCTGCTGGTGGGCTCCCTCGGCCACGGTCAGGTCGGCTATAACCGGCCCTTCCCGGGCGCTGGCCACTATCGGGGCTATCTAACGGGGCTATACCTGTGCGGTTCGTGCTGCCACCCGTCGGGTAACATCACTGGGCTGCCGGGTTACAACGCGTGGCAGGTGATCGCCGCGGACCTAGGGTTGAACTGACGGGGCCGGCGGTCTCCACCTGACCCTGCTAAAAACCGCAGGCCTTTAAAACCGGATGTTCCAAAACGGACGCGACTTCCGCCCAAGCCCGTTGGCTATCCTCTCTCTCAAGGTCCGGATAAAATCCGAAATCGAGATACACTTTGATGGCGGAAATCCGCCCGCTTGAGGTGCCGAGGAAACTGCGCTCGTGGAATTGCTTGAGGTATGCCATCGCCACGGACATCATCGGCTTGGCAAGCCCGCGTCCCTGATAGTCCGGGTGAATCGCAACCCAGTGAATCTGTCCCCAATCCTGGCCGTCTAAATCGGGCTGCCACCACGCAGTGATAGTTCCGATCTCTTCGCCAGCGTCGGTGGTCAGATAAAAACTTCGGTCCTCCAGCGCCCTAAAATCGCGTCTGAATTCGCGCGCAAAAAGCTGGTCGTCAACGTCGAAGTACGGTTCTGCCGCTCGCTGAATCCGCGTCCAGATAGCTCCTTCATCTGGCCGGTAATTCCGCATAGCAAACCCTTTGGGGATCGGGAATTGCGGAATATTTTCCATGTGCTCGCGAATCATTCTGACACTGTAGTTTTCCATCGGCACCTGCTACTTTTTTTTCATATTATAATCAGATCTTATCGCCAGCCGATATTCTTGCATTTTGAGGGAGGTAAACATGCAAGCGAATCTTGTGACGTTGATCCGAATATTCCTAGTGTTCCTAGTAATTGGGTTGTACAAAGTCAACACCATCGCCTGCGGTATAGCGGTTTTGCTGACCATCGCCACCCTCTACATGGACGCACTCGACGGCATCATTGCCCGCCGCCTCGGCATTGAATCCGATCTGGGCGCAATGTTCGACATTGCTGGAGATCGCATCGTCGAGAACGTCTTCTGGGTCTATTTTGCGTCGATCGGCATGGCCAGCGTCTGGGCTGCGGCCATCGTCGTCGCCCGCAGTTTCCTCATCGACTGGCTGCGGACGCTCGCCTTTGTGGACGCGGGCCAAACCGCATTCGGCAGTAAGACAATGATGCGCAGCCGCTGGGCGAAAGCGCTCGTGAGCTCTCGCTTCAGTCGGGCACTCTACGGCTTTACCAAGGCGGTCGTGTTTGTCTATCTGGGCGCGGTGCTGCTGATTCAGTCCGGCCAAGCCGAGTACGGTTGGTCAATCGGAGTGTCTACGGAGTTGCTAGTTCTAGTCGGAGAGGCAATCGTCTGGTTGACGGTGGTGATGTGCCTAGTGCGGGGCGTCCCGGTAATATGGGACAGCCAGGACGTTCTGTTCCGCAAAATGTTTCCCGGCCTGCTACGAGATTAGCCAGTCCCGTGAAAGCCGCGATATTCGATCTAGACGGGACGCTGCTGCCCGGCACCAGCGCCGAAAGGGAGTTCATCCGCTTCGCGCTACAGACCGGCAAGCAGACCGCCCCAGAGGCGATTCGCGCGTTCCTGTCTTGGGCCGTCCGCATCCCTATCCGCGGCGTCCAGTCCAACAAGACCTACTTCGGCGGCGTCGAGATGGATCTACTCGTGGAGACGGCAGAAACCTTCTGTCGCGAGCAACTAACTCACCACATCCCAGATCAGGCCCAGCGCCTGATCGCAGCCCATCGCGCCGCTGAAGATTGCCTCGGCATTGTATCGGGATCACCACAGCTCCTGATCGCACCCCTGAAGGATCTTCTCAATCTGGATTTCGTCGTTGGCACCAAGCTAACCTGCGAGCAGGGACGCTTGACGGGAGACTTGGACGGCCCGCGCGTATCCGGCTCTGAGAAGGTCCGCCAGTCGGACGAAGTAGCGCGAGCATACGAATTCGACCTGCGCGAATCCACAGCCTACGGAAACGCCTTTGACGACCGCTTCTTGCTAGCGGAGGTCGCCCATCCCGTCGTTGTCAATCCAGACAGGCGGTTAGCGCGTCTGGCTCGCAAGAAGGGCTGGCCGATCTGTATCTTCTCTTGAAGGACAATCTAGGACTTTGATTCCAAAGGAATATCATGGCAAACGCTAGAACCCGATACGTCAACCCCTCCAGAGTCATGCTAGGAGAGTGCACCCGCAAGGAAATTCGCCAAGCGCTACAAAGCGGCAACCTAAAAGCCGCCATCATTCCCATCGGCGCAACCGAACAGCACAACGAACACCTGAGCTTGGATCTGGACATTGTCCTGTCCACGTTTATCTCCCAACAAGCCGCCTTGCAACTCTACCCGCAGGTCACAGTCGCCCCACCTTGTCCGGTGGGCTATTCCCCGTATCACATGGCGCGCAAGGGAACGCTGACATTGCGCAAGGAGACGCTGCGGGCCTACCTCTTCGACGTCGCGGAGAGCCTGAAAACTCACGGCATTCGCACGATCCTCGTTGTAAACGGTCACGGCGGCAATCACGGCTTGTTGCAAGATGTGCTGCCAGCGTGGCGACGAGACCTAGGTATCACGCTGGATGAGGATTCGTACTGGATGGGGCTCACGGACGAGGACCGGGAAACCATCCTCCAAGGCTATCGAGATCTGAAAGCCGGCAAGCTGGACACGGTGGCACGCCAAACCGCGCTGAACCACGCCTCAGAGGACGAGACATCCGTAATGTTGGCGGCTTGCCCGCAACGAGTCCGCGCTTTCACAATGGAAGAGTATGACGCCGCCGACTTGGACTACGCCCACAACTTATCGCCTGAAGTCGAGGCGTATCTCGAACCCTTTTCCAAGGAAGGCTGGCCGCAGGGCGGACCAAACCCAGAAAACCCGCGCGACCGCGCCCGCCAAGAAAACGCGTTGCTTGCCAGCGTAGAAAAAGGAGAAGCGCTCATCTCCATCCACACCCAATTCATCGCCGACAAATTGCAGCAAATGATCGCTGCGACAGAAAAGGGACATCCCTGGCCTGCGCCCGAATGAAAATTTACGCCGAATTCGCGGCGGATTCGCCCGGCGGCACGCGGGAAAATTCCACCTCGAGATGCGTCTCGGGCACGTGCAGGTTGCTTTCGATCAGAGGCTGCCAAGTCCACAAGACCTGACGCCTACTGGCGCGCTGATCGATGATCTGACGCCGCACCAGCCCAACTCGCCATACATCGCCAGCGACCGGGGGCAGGCTTTGCGCGTCCGCCAGCCTTTCCAGTCCCTCCCAAGGGAAAGCCAGTTCCACGCTCCAGCCCCGGTCAATATCATCCTGTTTGTTCACGGTACCTTCGACCCGTACCCCAACCTGTAATCCAGGAAAGTGCCAGTGCGAAAAAGCCCAGCGCATGGCGCGATAGTCGGAATTCGATCCCCCGCCCAAAACTTCGGGCCGATGCACCGCCAAATCGAACTCCGGCACGTCGTAGCGCCCACCGCGCTGATAGGCTTCCTTCCAGATGTGGAACATCTCCGAGGTCGCGCCCAGCGGATTGACCGCCAGTTCGTAATACGCTCCCCGACCGACGAGGAGCACTCCCGCGTTGTTGTCCTGCCAGACTAACAGCGGATCCCCCCCCTGCGCACCACACACATCGCGATCTTCCATCCAGAAGCCCACGTAGAGGTACTCGTCGT
>JAPOYQ010000668.1:4465-9097 GCA_026706505.1 Gemmatimonadota bacterium | reverse complement strand
GATGGGCACGTTGGTGGCCATCACCAGCGTCCTCATCGCCGTCATCAAGCTCTGAACACCCAGCGTCCCCACGCGCCTTTCTCTTAAAGCTCCATTTCCTTCCTCCATGGCATTTTGCAATCTCCTCACTTCACTGGATCTAACTGCTACTCAAATTCTTCCAAGCTCGACACCTGTATCCCACAAATAGGAGTTGGGACATGTTCAAACGCGCCGTGCATCCGGGTGAAGTCCTGAAAGACGAGCTCGAAGAGATGGGCATCACGCCCACGGCATTTGCGCGTCAGATCAATGTGCCGCCGAACCGCGTCGGCCAGATCATTGCGGGCAAGCGGTCGGTGACGGGCGACACGGCCTTGCGGTTTGGACACTGGTTCGGCGTAGAGCCTCAGTTCTGGCTGAACCTTCAGGCGCAGTTCGATCTAGTTGCCGCTGACCAGCAAGCCGGCGCGGCCATACGCCGACTGCCGACTGCTTCGTTGTTGCCGGCTACTTCAAGATGAACTGTTGAGTAGCTCCCCAAAGTCAGCTCGCCGCACGCAGCGTATATGAATACAGCTTGTCTTCCGGCAAGAAGCTAAACTGGAGCGCGACCATTTTGCCGCTCAACGAGCGCACGTCGCCCGAACCGCGCCAGCGCACGGGGGCGTCTAGGGCGTCTTCAGCAATAGGTTCACAATCCTCTGCGCCAAAGCCAGCGAACGCCCGTCCGGTTTCGTCCTGAAGCTGCACCTTCAAGCCGCCCGTCGGCGATTGCACGTTGACCCGCACCTCAGCCACATTCCAGTGATGCGGTCGGGTGACGAGCGTCCCCTCCATAAAGCCGACCGTTTCAACCGAGACAAACCCATCGAGCCGCAAGGTCGCCAAGCCAAAGCTCGGCATACCGGGAATTCCGTGGCGCGTGCTTTCGCCGGTGTACATGAAATAAAGCTGATCGTCGCCAATGGCCGGGTATTCGCAATACACGCCGCCCCAATCAAAAGCCCCAGCCTCGCCGCGCGGAATAAAGGGCGCGTCCCAGCGCTCCCAGCGCACGGAATCGCGGCTGAAGGCCAAGCGGCTCTCGGTTAGTCCGTCGTTGCGCGCCGGGTCGAACTTGCGTCGCAAGTCGGCATAATACGCGCCGAGCATACCGAGATACAGGCCGGCGTAGGTCTGGTTGATAATCGGCCCTTGCATGTGGTAAAACTCTAGCCCAGGCGTGTCGCTGAGGCGGCTTTCCAATACTGGCCAGTTGTCGCTCCAGTTGATAAAGTCGCTGCTGTCGCGACGGCCAATCTGACGGGTCTTCCACGGGGAGCCGCGCTGCCCGTAGAGGATGTAGTGAGCATCCGGGTCAATGGGGCCAGAGGGCACTTCGTCCAAGTACGCTAAGACGCCGAAGAGACGGGCGACGCGGTGTTCTTTCCAAGGATAGCGGTGCCAGTGCAGGCCGTCGGCCGAGTGCGCGTGCAAGCGCAGCTTTTGATCCGGGGCCAAGCCGCCGCCGACCGCGCCCTCATCCGCTTGGTCGAGGTAAATCATTTTGAAGCGCTGTTGTGGGTCGTCGGCAAACGGGTCGTCGACTAGGTGGCTCAAAAAGGTCCGGCCCGGTAGGCGCATCGAGGGCAGGCAAATGTTGTTGCCTGGATAGCGCTCGCGTTCGACGATGTCGAGGGCGGGCCGCTCCCAGTGAACCCCGTCGGCCGACTCGGCGTAACAGATGTGCGATTCATGGACATTTTTGGGCGGATTGTCTCGCACCAACACCCGCGTGCCAATGACGGTTTCGGCCTGCGCCGTGTACCACAGGCGAAAGCGCTGGTGGTCGCGGTCGTACAAGACTTTGCCGAGGTGAATCCCCTTTTGCTCCCACGGCCGCTCGGCCTGCATGACTGGCTGCGGGCACTTCTGCGGCTGGTTGAGCACCCGCTTGGCCGCGGTAAGCGTTTCAATGCGATGCTCGTCCACGAATAAATGCTTGCCGGGAAATAATTCGACGCGCATACAAGTTCCTTTCTACGAGGCGGCCTTGACGATTGATGCACTGTCTCCTTTTTTGCCCTCCATTAATTTTGTCCAGAAGCGCGCCCCGTGCAAAAGAGAATCCCCACTCATTACCTCGCCCATCTCAGCGATCGCTACCTCGTGGAATTGGCCGGGTCCGGCCTGAGCTGGCGGTCTATGCTGCTCGGTCTGGGGCTGGTCGTCGCCATTAGTATTGGCAGCCCCTATTCGATATGGATGGTCGGCTCGTCGGAAATGACGTGGTCGTACTTTCCCATTGCCGTGGGCGCGCCGCTGTTTCTCCTGGTCTTGGGCAATGCGCTGTTCAAACGCGCCCTCAGCGCGGCCGAGCTGATTACCATCATCATCATGGGGCTGGTCGCCAGTGGTATGCCCATCTTCATGGTCGGCCTGATTCTCAGCATCATCTCCAAGCCTTATTACGGTGCGCTTCCCACTAATCAATGGGCTGAATACGTCCATCCCTATCTGCCGGATTGGGCCGTCCCCGATCCAGCGTATGACGCCATGCGCTTTTTCTACGAGGGCTTGCCGAGCAAGGATTTGGCCATTCCGTGGGGGGCGTGGGTCGAGCCGCTACTGTGGTGGTTGCTGCTGGTGCTGGCCATATACTTCGTCGGCCTGTGTTCGGTGGTGGTGCTGCGTCGGCATTGGATGGAGCGCGAGCGGCTGACTTTCCCCCTGACCGAAGTGGCCTTGATGCTGACTGAAGAGGCCCCGGGATCGGCGCTGCCACCCGCGCTCAAGACCCGGGTCTTCTGGATCGGCTTTGCCGTCCCGTTCGGCCTGATCGCCTTTAACATTCCCAGCTACTTTTATCCCGGCTTGGCGCAAGTGCCCGTCTTTCGAGGGTCGGACTTTTCCCTCATTCCCCAAGCACCGGCCATCAACCTGGTGATGTACTTCCCAGTCTTGGGGTTTATGTATCTGGCTCCGCTGGCCATTTCGTTCAGCGTCTGGTTCTTCCATCTGCTCTACTTGGTGCAACTGGGCTTGATCACTGAAATGGGTCTTTTCAATTTGCGCGCCGACCCGTTTGTGTACAGCGGGACGCCCTTGTCGTGGCAGTCTTGGGGAGCCTTTGTGGCGATGGTGGGGTGGACCTTGTGGATGGCGCGGAGTCATCTCGCGGCTGTGTGGCGCACTGCGCTGGGCCGCGCTGGGCGGATCGACGACTCCGACGAGATGATTTCCTATCGGGTTGCTGTGGGCGGCGGGTTAGCCGGGCTGTGTTTTATCCTTGGCTGGTTGTGGCGCAGCGGTTTGGACCTGCACTTGGCGGCCTTCTATTTGGCGGCCGCGCTGACGATCTTTTTGGGCATTACGCGACTCGTGGTGCAAGCGGGCCTGCACTATTTGACCACACCGATGAGCGCTCAGGGCATGGTCGTGGCTGCGGCTGGCTCGGCGCTAGGGCCGCAGAACTTGGTCGCGCTGGCGTTGACTTTTGCGTGGTCTAGCGATGTGCAATCGACCTTTATGCCCTCGGCAGCCAATGCGCTCAAGCTGCACGATTACTACACGCATCGGCGCAGTGGCGGGCTGGCCTTGGCCATTGGCTTGGCGGTGGTGGTCAGCTTTGTCGCGACCACCAGCTTTATGATCTACTTGTGCTACGACTACGGGGCAAGCAATCTGCGCTCGTGGTTTTTCAATGCCGCGGGAGGCGCGGGCGGCCGAGCGTTCGACTGGGTCTCCGAGCAGACGCGCAATCCCGCGTCCGTCGACTGGGACAAGCTCGGCTTGGCTGGCAGTGGGGTGGTGGGCTATGTGGTGCTGGCGTTTTTGCACTATCGGATCGCGTGGTGGCCCTTGCACCCGGTGGGGTTGGCCGTAGCCTCGACTTGGATGGTCAAGCGGATTGTGTTCTCAGTCTTCTTGGCGTGGGCCTGCAAGGCGTTGATCTTGCGTCTCGGCGGCGTGGCACTCTACCAGCGGCTCAAGCCGCTGTTCATCGGGCTAGTAGTGGGGTTTTTCTGCGGGGTTTTTCTGTCGTTTGTCCTCGACTGCATCTGGTTTAAAGGCGCGGGGCATCCGATTCTGCACGGGTGAGTGGATTGCCGTATATTGAGGTCGCAACTACGAGGAAAGGTATTCGCCGATGAGCATTTCCCACCCCCTGCACGTGACCGCTGAGGACGTGCAGTTCTACCGCGATCACGGTTATTTCGTCTATCAACAGCCGCTCTTTCCCGCTGAGAAGTTTCAGCGCCTTCAGGCCTTCTTCGCCGGCTTGTTGGCCGATTTGCCCGCAGGCAAGCGGCCAGAGGCCATGGATGTGCCGCACTTTGCCCACCCAGAGCTTTTCGAGTGGCTGCTCGCCGATGAGGTGCTCGATTTTGTCGAGGCGTTTATCGGCCCGGACATCGTCTTGTGGTCGAGCCACTTTATCAGCAAGCCGCCTGGCGACGGCAAGCGCGTGCCCTGGCACGAGGACTCGGCGTATTGGAATGAGCGGCTCAGCGAGCACGAGGTGCTGACCGTATGGCTGGCCATCGACGACTCGACGCGAGAAAACGGCTGTATGCGGGTGGTGGCCGATTCGCACCGACACGGCTTCTCAGCCTATGTGGAGGTCGATCGCAATACTCACGTCTTCGGGCGCGCGATTGTCGCCGCGGA
>JAPOYQ010000668.1:999-4455 GCA_026706505.1 Gemmatimonadota bacterium | reverse complement strand
GTCGCCGAGCAAGTTGATATGTCGCGGGTCGTCGATTTGGAGGTCCGCGAAGGCCAATGCCACATCCATCACTCCAAAATGATTCACGGCTCCAATCCCAACACCAGTGCCAAGCGGCGCTGCGGCTACACCATGCGCTATATGCCAGCGACGGTGAAAGTGCGGGGTACGGGGCCGCACGCAACGCACGCGGTGTATCTGGCGCGGGGTCGGGACCGGGCTGGCAACGAGTACGCGGATCCGTCGAAGCCATTTGCACCGGGCATTCGCTAAGGA
The DNA here is from genome assembly GCA_026706505.1 of Gemmatimonadota bacterium. The sequence continues at coordinate 4,179 of JAPOYQ010000668.1, read as the reverse complement.
GCGAAGTTTAATTTATTATCTCAAATTAGGAGGTTATTTGAGATATGGAACTATTTCACAAAACCGATTTAGGGGAAATCTACTTGGGTGATGCGCTCGATCTCATGGCGGATATCGAGGGTAAAAGCGTCAATCTGATTATGACGTCCCCGCCGTTTGGGTTGGTTCGCAAAAAAGCCTACGGCAATGGCGATGCGGATCAATACCTTGATTGGTTTCGGCCATTTGCCAAAGAATTTATACGCATCCTCAAGGACAATGGCTCTCTGGTCATTGATATTGGTGGCGCTTGGATTCCGGGGCAGCCAACTCGCTCACTTTATCACTATGAGCTTTTGATTATGCTTTGTAGGGAATTCGATTTTCATCTCGCCCAAGAATTCTTCTGGTGGAATCCATCAAAATTGCCTACGCCGGCCGAGTGGGTGAACATACGGCGAGTTCGAGTTAAAGATGCGGTTAATTGCGTCTGGTGGCTTTCGCCGACTCCTTGGCCGAAGGCTAGTAATCGCCGAGTTCTGGTTCCTTATAGCAATTCAATGAAAGGATTACTCAAAAGTGGATATAAAGCCAAGCTGAGGCCGAGCGGGCACGATATTAGTGAAAAATTTAACGTTGATAACGGTGCTTCTATTCCTCCCAATCTCATCGCAATTCCCAATACAGAGAGCAATTCCAACTACTTACGACTTTGCAAAGAGCACGATATAAAACCTCATCCCGCTCGCTTTCCTGCTGAATTGCCCGAGTACTTTATTAGGATGCTCACCGACAAGGGAGACTTGGTGTTCGATCCCTTAGCTGGTTCTTGTGTGACGGGAGAGGTTGCTGAGCGATTGAAGCGCAAATGGCTCTGTTGTGATCTCGTCAAAGAATACCTTGAAGGTAGTCTTTTTAGGTTTGAGACTAAACACAGAGGTAAAAAGAAAGTGCCTTCTTATAACCTTTGCCACCCTGCTGCGATGTGGAATGGAAACGATAATGAAGAGGCCCTGTCGGACGATGGGGGTAAGAAAAGACCTAAAAACAAAACAACAACCTAGGAAACTATGCCTGCTGTTCCACCTACCAAACTCGTCGATGCCATTCTGCGCGCTATACAGATGTCGGGTGGTAGCGGTTTCTACATGTCTGAAAGACTGGCTACTCACCCCAGAGAATTCTTGATTCAATATGGCGAAGATACAATTTCACTTTGGGTCTATATATGGACGCTCACTCATGGTGGTCGGCGATCCTTACCGGACGAGTACAGAATTCAGATGACCTCGGTTCCCTCTCCACTGTCAATCAATCAAAACGGCCATACTGTTTTGCTGGGGTATCACGCTGAGAACGATATGTTTGCGGGCTTTGATATAGAGAAACATCGCATATTCACAGCGGGATCGCCTTCTGTTCAGATCGGTATCGAGGCTATTTATACGGCTATTGATGACGGCCTTGCCTTTTCCCGAAAAGATAACCAAGAAATAGCTGTTGGGATTCGTCCCGATCAATTCCTGAACTACGTGTTTAAAGCAACCTCTTTGCATCGGCACGGAGGAGACCTTCCGACGTATGATCTCTTGCTAAGGGCCTCTCAGTTGGAAGATATAAAGCCACAAGAGATAGTGCTTCTGACCCAAGAGCGGCAAAAAATTATCGAATCGGTAAGCCGCTATGCGCGCGAGTCGCGTTTTCGCCAGCAAGTTATGGAAGCTTATGGGAGCCGCTGTGCGGTGACGAAAGCACAACTTAACCTCGTCGATGCCGCTCATATTGTACCAGTAAAGGCTCAAGGAACAGATGATGTTTCTAATGGCATAGCTCTGTCGCCGACCATACATCGTGCTTATGACAACAGCTTGATTTATCTCGATAAAGAATACTATATGCGGCTCAATGAACAGAAAGCGAGTGAATTAAAAAGCCAGCGGCTCGACGACGGCCTTGACGATCTGCGTGGTCACTTGAATTCTCAGATACATTTGCCAGCCAATAGAGCACAGTGGCCCAACCCCGAACTCATTGGGATGGCCAACAAGCTCCGGCGGATACAGGGCTACTATTGAGCTGCTGAGGAGTGTTGGCCCACCCCAATGTAGCTATGGACGTCATTGATCGGCACGAGTGTTACGACCTGACGCGCGAGGGGCGCTTTCTGATTGCCCGCTTGCAAATGCCGCATCAGGTGCTGAGTACATCGGCCTATCGCGGAGGGTTGTGCAACGACATTCGCTACTTGGTCAATCACCAAAGTTGCGAGGGCAAAGGGCATGACGCGCGCTTTGCTTTGCTCAAACAACTCGGCGAGACCGGCTATCACCACTACGTATGCGCGGAGCACGACTGGCCTCCGGATCAAGTCGCCCTGATGGGCACGGCGGCCAATGTGAACTATGCGGCTTGCGTCGCAGAAACGCACGCTGAATTGCGCGTGTGTGCCGTTGTGACCGCCGGGGTGGAGGGCAATGCGGGATGTGCAGGCGACCGGGCTACTTGGCACGAAGCAGACGATCCCCATGTGGGCACGATAAATACCATGCTGTTCGTCAATTGGCCGCTCTCTCCGGGCGCGATAGCGCGGGCCGTGGTGACTATGACCGAAGGCAAGTCCGCGGCCCTGCGAGACCTCGCGATTGCGAGCCGCTATTCGCAAGATTTGGCAACGGGCACGGGCACGGATCAATACGGCATTGCCGCTCCGTTAGACTCCACGAGAAAACCAAAAACCAGCGCCGGGCACCACGCCAAATTGGGCGAATTGATCGGCAAGGCCGTGCGCAAGGCCACGTTGGAGGGCTTGCGGTGGCAAAATGGCCTAGAGCCGTCGCATACGCGCAGCATCGTGCATGCGCTCAAGCGCTTTGGCATGAGAGAGGAGTGCTTGTTGGCAGAGATGGCCGAACGCCTACACGCAGACGATTTTGCGCTGTTGCAAAAGAATCTCAAGTCCGTGGTGTACGAGCCGCGCGTTGCCGCCGCGGCGTATGCATTTGCTGCGGTTTGGGATCGCGTGCGCTACGGCACGCTGTCGCAGGAGTTGGCCGCTCCGGTCTTGCGCCAGCAAGCCGCCATTTTGGCGACCGCGCTGGCTGTCAAACCAGAAGCCTATTTGTCGTGTTACGAGCAACTGCGGATAAATGGAGATGACTGGCTGGCGATTGCGTACGATGCTTTGGCCTTGGGGTGGCGTTT
>JAPOYQ010000668.1:0-989 GCA_026706505.1 Gemmatimonadota bacterium | reverse complement strand
CTGATATACATTTTCGAAGCGCTCGGTCTCTTCCGGCGGTCCGAAGAGGATCATAGTCTCGTGGGTGATCCGGTCTATGCGTTGCATCCCATTCGCTTGGTGGGTGCAACGCTGTCTTTTTTTGAGCGGGTGCTGCGCAGCCTGCGTTTGGATGGATACGTCGGTGGGTGCGTGCTGTTTTGCGTTTTGGCGGCGTTTTGGGTGGGGTTGATATGCGCGTTGGCGATTGTGTTGCATCGCGTCCACACGGAGATCGGTTGGCTTTTTCACGCCTTTGTCTTGTACAGTCTCATTGCGCTCAAAGATTTGTGCAAGCACGGCTTGGCCATTGATCGCGCCGCAGATCTGGACGGTGCGCGCCAGGCAACGGCAATGCTCGTGGGCCGCGATATTGAGAGGATGGATGTGGCGGCTTGTCGGCGGGCGGGCATGGAGAGTTTGAGCGAAAATACAGTGGATGGCTTTATCGCGCCGATTTTTTACTACGTGCTCTTGGGATTGCCGGGCCTCGTGCTTTTTAAGGTCATCAGCACGATGGATTCGATGGTTGGCTTTAAGACATCGCGCTATCGCTGTTTTGGCTGGTGTGGTGCGCGGCTCGACGATGTGTTGAATTTTTTGCCAGCGCGTTTGACATATGTATTGATGATTGTGGTCGCGTTTTTTTTGCCGCGTTGTTCGGCGCGCAAGGCCCTTGTGGTCGGGTGGCGGCAGCACGCGCTCGTTCCGGGGCCAAATTCTGGGTGGAGCGAAGCAACCGCGGCCGGCGCGCTCCAGCGGCGGTTGGTTGGCCCTATTTGGCAGGACGGAATGCAGGTTACAGACTTGTGGTTGGGCGATGTCGGAGGGAGAGGGCTTCGTCAGGGAAGCCTGGGTGGAGGGGCTGCAGCAGAACGAGGAGAACCGCAGCAACCTGGCGCTGGTCAACACCGGGGAGGTCAACGACAGCCCGAGCGTGTTCCACCTGGAGATCTACAACGGGGAGACGG
>JAPOYQ010000024.1:666-9099 GCA_026706505.1 Gemmatimonadota bacterium | reverse complement strand
GGGGATCATAATCAGGACGCGGCGGATGATGTAGTTGATCATGGCTCAGTCTTGCTGGAGATACCAAGTCTCTGGATAGTAGGGCCAAGACCAGCGCGAGTCCCATCCCCAATAGCCCTGGCGCGGGACATTGCGCAGCCGGTTGCTAACGATGACGGGATGTGGCCCTAGGCCAATGACGCCGAGTGCCCATAGGTTTTCGGCTTGGCTCTGGAGAATTTTCTTGCCCATGGCGATGCGCTCTTGGAGGTCGGATGTGCGGCGGAGCACCTCCCACCAGGCGATTAAATCCCGGACCTCGCCGGGCGGCATCCAGCCGCGCGCTCCGTCCGACCGGTACCACCGCGACCACTCCGGCCACTGGGTCACCTCCTGCCCCACGTGCATGGGCACGTACCAAAAAGGCTCGATGGGAAAGAGGATGTCGGCGTTGCGGTCGGCGTGCCAGATGCTCATGTCCATGACTCCGCCCCGAGTGCGGATGCCTTGCAGTGCGCCGCTTATTTGCTTGCGGTTGATATGCAGCCCCACTTCGCGCCAGTGGGCGGTTACCAAGTCCACAGTAACTTGCTTTGGCGTCTCCCCGATTGTGTACTCCAGCGTGATTTCGAGGGGGCGGCCATCGGGATGCTCTCGCCGACCGTCGCCGTTGCGATCGATCAGCCCCATCTCGTCGAGCAAGGCGCGGGCGCGTTGCGGATCGTACTCGGCCCAAGCTGCGGCAAAGGAAGGCTCAAAGTAGCGGCTCGAAGATACGACCGTCAACTGGCGCGGGATCCCCTGCCCGTAATAGGCAATGTCGTTGATCTCGGCGCGGTTGATGGCCAGCGAGAGGGCGCGGCGAAAACGCACGTCCTGAAAAATCTGCCTGAGCCGCTCGTCGGGGTGGGTCATGTTGGGCATGAAGGTCACGTCCGAGCCATAGGGACGAGGCCAGAGGTAGGTCTCGTAGTCGTTGTCCTGCTCGAAGCGCTTAAACAGCGGGATGTCGGCGGTCTTAAACTGCCGCCCGGCAAAATCGACCTGCCCGGTGGCGGCCTTAGCTGCCATGATCTCGGGGCTGTCAACCCGCTGGACTTCGAGGTAATCGATATAGGGCAGTTGATTGCCGGCTGGATCTACTTTGGGGTAGTAGGGGTTGCGGCGGTAGCGGACGCGCGTCGAAGTCTTGCTAACCACCACATAAGCGGTCTGCACTGGCTTGTAAAAGACCATTAGGTCGCGGGTGTTGATAACGGATTGGAAGTAGGTGCGCCAGTCTTGCAGACCGAGTTCCTCTGCTTCGCGCTCTAGCTGATCCGCGTCGATAAAGTCGGGATGATAGCGGCGCATAAAGTGCGCTGGTGCCGACAGATGCGAGCTGTTGTGGGCGAGGTGCTTGACAAAGAGCGGCATCGGCTGGGGAAAGTGATAGCTAAAAAGGTGGGGGCTGTGTTTTTCGATGCGAGCCCCCTTAAAACGGGGTGATACCACGGGCGTGAGGTTTTTGTTCATGTGGACGCGATCGAACCAAAAGACAAAGTCGTCGGCCGTCACTGGGTGGCCGTCGGACCACTTGTGACCGGGCCGGAGGAAGACCGTCAAAGTCTGCGCGTCGTTGTGGTACTCGACCCGCGCGGCAAAGTTGGGCAGGGTTAGCTGGAGCTGTGGCCCCGGACGCAGGGTTCCTTCGGGTACATTGAGGAGTTGTTCGCCGGCGAGGAAGAGCCGAGCGGTACCCCCGTAGGTCCCAATCCCATTGATCGGCTCGACGACAATCGGGTCGTCGGGGAGCCGCTCCTCCACGGGCGGCAACTCGCCAGCGGCCACGAGTTCGTCGAGCATGGGCGACTGGCGGAAGGTCGTCAAGCCGACTTCCGAGGCTGTGCGCGGCGGGTGGAACCAGCTTTCTGGCCACGCTGTGCGAGGTATGTCGCCCTCGGCCGCTGGGTGCGCCGCTTGACTTTCCCGGCCGCATCCTACTAGGATTACGAGCATTAGCAGGAACCCGGCCTGCACTCCATTCATCAAAATTATACCACGCAGAAAGAGGCGCGCCGCCTGAGGGCGGCTAATAATCGAGGCCAAAAAGTCTAAAGCGATTCCGACCATTGCGCCAGAGGGCGCGACGACCTACTTTTTTTAGGCATCAACACGCGAGGAGATGGCGATATGAAAATGCTAATGTGCGTAGTGAGGCCCAACGCGCTAGACGCGATCAAAGAGGCGTTGAGCGCATTGGGCGTCCAAGGCATAACGGTCAGCGAGGTCAAGGGTTTTGGTCGCCAGAAGGGCCACAAGGAGATATATCGCGGTGCCGAGTACGTCGTCGATTTTACTCCCAAGCTCAAGGTCGAGGTGGTGGTGAGGGACGACCTTGCTGAGCAGTGTTTGAGCGCTGTGCGCGAGGCCGCGCAGACGGGCCATATTGGCGACGGCAAAATTTTCGTGCTGTCGGTGGATGAGGTAGTGCGGATCCGCACCGGGGAGACCGGCGACGCGGCTATTTAACCCCCTGCAACGCTGATTTAGCGGGCGGGACGCCCTAGCGGCAACCATTCCCTCGCCCGCTTTTTTTGCCAAAAGTGCTTGACAAGTCTCTTTTAGTACTGTATCAATGACTTAAGACAGTAAATCACTCGTACAATTCGAGAAGACGCTTATGGCTAAACGCAAGATTGCACATGGAGGGGATGCGCTGCATCTGCGCCTCGATACTGCCGGAGGGGTGCCGATCTATCTGCAACTGATCGAGCAGATTAAGTACCACATCGCCACCGGCACTCTCAAAGCCGATGACGAGTTGCCATCGGTGCGAGCCGTGGCCAGCGCCCAGCTAATCAACCCGAACACCGTCGCCCGCGCTTACCTCGAATTGGAGCGCGAGGGCGTCATCTACAAAAGACGCGGCATGGGAACGTATGTCGCCGAAAAGGGGGTTTCTATGAGTACTGAAGAGCGGCTGAATATCGTTCGCAACCTAATGGAAAAGGCACTGGTGGAAGGGACGCAGCTTGGGCTGGACGCGGCGAGCCTGCGCCGAGTGTTTGAGGAAACCCTAGAAAAATTCAGCAGCCAATAGGAGAAGCAACTATGGCAGCAGCGGCGATTCGCATCGCAGGCTTGGTTAAGACCTTTGGCAATCACCGAGCGGTAGATGGGCTAGACTTGGAGGTGCCCCAGGGCAGCATCTTCGGCTTTCTGGGGCGCAACGGGGCCGGCAAGACCACGACGATCAAAATACTGATGAATATGCTCAAACCCACCGCCGGCGCGGTAGAGGTGCTAGGCCAAGCCCCGCACATCCACGAAAAGGAACTCAAGGAGCGGGTGGGTTACATCTCGGACAATCCGGTGCTGTACGACTGGATGAAGGTCGAGGAGGTGGCGTGGTTTGCCGGGCAGTTGTATCCGCGCTGGGACCAGCAGAAGGTCGCCGCGCTGATCGAGCACTTTGGGCTGGACCCCAAGCAGAAGATCAAGCATCTGTCGCGGGGCATGAACGCCCAACTCAATCTGGCGTTGGTGCTGGGCCACGACCCGGAGCTGTTGATTCTCGACGAACCAGCTTCGGGGTTGGATGTGATCGTGCGCCGCGACGTGCTCGAAAGCATCATCCAAGTCATTAGTGCGGAAGGCCGGACTGTGTTTTTCTCGTCGCATTTGGTCCACGAAGTCGAGCGGGTGGCCGACCAAGTCGCCATTATCGACCAGGGCCAACTCTTGGTCTGCGGCGAGTTGGACGCGGTGCGGCAGCAGGTTAAACGGGTGCTGGTGCGGACCGAGGACGCAGTGGATTTTGCCGGGGTGGCCGGGCTGCGCGGCGTGCAGGGCGAGGGTCGCCAGCGGCTCTTGACCATTTTCGATTACGGCGACGAGGCTAAAGCGCAGATCGAACAGGCGGGTGGACAAGTTGTCGAGGTGGTCGACTTGAGCTTAGAGGAGAGTTTCGTCGAATATGTCACGCCGCAAGGGGAGCTTCCGTTGTGAGGGTTTGGCGCGCATTGCTGTGGAAGGAGAGCCGCGAGGAGCTGCCGAAGGTGCTGGTGGGGTTGGGGCTGTGCGCGGTGGTGGTGGCGTTGCGGCAGAACGCGGAGTTCAACGAGGAATTTGCCGAAAGCTTCGGTTTCTGGATTACGAATTTTATCGTGGTCTGCGGCGTTGCGCTGGGCATGGGCTTGGTCGCCAAGGAAAGCAGCAAGGGCACTTTGCCTTTTTTGCTTGGCAAGCCCCTATCGGCAGTAGAAGTGTTGCTGCCCAAGTACGTCGTTGGCGCGGCGGCCTTGGGCGTGGTGGCTGCCGGAGCTTGGGTGACGGTGTATGTGGACTTGGAGGGGCTGGCGTCTAGGAGCTACAGATTCTACAGCGATAGCGGCGCTTGGTACTTCTCTCTAAAGCGGTTCGCCGAGGAGGTAGGCTATGTCAACATGTTGCTGGTCCACTTTACAACGGGATTGGTAGCCTACAGCCTGATCTTCGCTAGCTCGACGGTGGCCGATCACCCGCTCAAAGGGGCGGCCTTGGGCATTTTGCTGCTGGCCGTCTTTCTCATGTCGTTCGACAGCGTACTTCGTTATTTCCCCGCGCTTGAGCCACCCCTCGCGTTCCTTTCAGGCCGGGCTACGATAGTCCGCATGGTGAGCGACCCTTGGCTCTATTTCGTGCGACTAAGCGCGACAGCGGTGGCGGTGGCCGCTTGTGCAGCGGTTTCCATCGCGCTTTGGCGTCGCTTCCGCGGGGTCAGTATCGGTTGGAAGCCCATTGTCATCGGCTGGCTGGGTCTGATCGCTTGCATAAATCTCGGTGATCTGACCCGTGAACCCCCGCTGCCAAAACCGGGACCGCTGAGTGTTCTTACCCCGGAGGAAGGGGCCTATCTCGACTTGGCCGTCGTCGGGGAGCGGGGGTATGTGGCGACTGAAGGGGGCTTGGCGGTCGTAGATTTGCGCGATCCCGCCGAGCCTGAGCTACTAGCTTCCGCGGAGACTCCGCTGTGGACGATGACCCGGATCGCGGTCGTGGATTCGCTGGCTTATCTCCTTGGCCAGCGCAAGGGCTTACCCGCCGACAGCCTCGGCATCGCCATCTTCAGCATTGGCGATCCGGCCGATCCGATCTTCAAAGGGTACCGGATAATTGGCGGTGATATAGAGGCATCTTGGGACTGGGATCGCTGCGGCGCGGGATTGATCCTCAGCGGGCGTTGGGGTGGTAAGTTGGGATTAGTGTCGTTTGCGTTAGATGCGGAAGGGCTGCCAGCACGGGCTGGCGAACTGGTCGTCGAAGAGCTGCCAGAAGGCTATAAGAATGACCCCATGTCCGGTTGGTGGAACCACAAACTGTCCATGCACATACACAATGAGCGTATATGGGTAGGATACAGAGCCGGTTTCCTCGCGGTGAATGCCCAGAATCTGGGAGCACTGCGAGAGATCGTGCGGGTGGAAATGGACGACTACAACAGTGCTTACGACTCCAATAAGAGCCGCCCGATAGCTCGTGAGGGCAACACGCTCTACGTCCGACGGTACTGGCCCGGAGACTTGGTAGCCTTTGACATCACTGATCCCAACAGGCCGCGCGAAATCGGATACTGGTCTTTTAGTGCTGGAACTACCATAAAAGTAATTGACTCTTGGGTGTACAGTACGAGATCGAATGGGTTAGTCGTCCATCGGTTGACCGATTATCACGCCTACGAGGATGTGGGATCTTGGGAAGTGCCCGATGAGCTACAGTCTCGGTATTCTTTTAGTCGTGGTTGGAGACGGCTCCATCTCGTTCGCGACCATTTCTATACCCTGATCGGGCGTTCGCTCATGGTGTTCTCGCCGGAGCAGATTAAAGGAGGCCGGCTATGAGCACATTGTACGCGTTACTGTGGAAAGAGGGCCGCGAAATCCTGCCCAAGGTGCTGGTGGGCGTCGCGCTTGCCGTGGTGGTCTGTTTGATGCGGAACAATGCTGATTTCAACAGCAGCTACGTAGCAAGTTTCGAAGAGCTGATTACGGGCGGTCTGGTGGTGATGGCGGTTGTGCTAGCCATGGACGCCATCGCCCGCGAGCGCAGCACGGGCACTCTATCCTTCCTCCTAGACAAGCCAGTGGCGGGCGAGATGGTGATGGCTGTCAAGTTCTTGCTAGGGCTTGGCGGACTGCTGTTGGTCGTGCTAGTGGCTTGGGCGACGGTGTACATAGACGTGGCCAGTCTAGAGGTGGAACGCGAGTACCTAGCATATAAACTGGTCACCGTGCAGAGCATTGATTATGCCTCAATGGTCGCTCTGTCGTTTACTCAATTCTCGCTGCTCTACGCCCTAATTTTTATCGGCTCAGTGGTGACGGACCATCCCTTCAAGGGTGCCGCCGTGGGTATTGCGCTAGCCGTGATATTGGGGGTTTTCCTCACAGGCCCGGCGATGGCCATTTTTCCGATCCTCAATCGCTATCCACTCGTCGCAATCGGCTTGGATAATGAAGGGCGTTTGGTGCGCTTGGCGACGGACTCGGCGCAGTTTTGGGTGAAGGTCTTGGCCAATCTGGGTTTGACAGCGGCGGTGCTGGTGGTGGCGTCGGTACTTTTGCGTCGCTACCGCGAGGCAATGCTCTCGTGGCGCACGGTGGGGATAGGGTGGGGTGCGATCATTGCCGTTGTCTTTGCGATTTTCTACGGGGGATCGCTCGTCAATCAACGGATGTCTGTTGGGGTGCTAGAGGATCCCGATAAGCAGTACTATGGGGATCTCTCTGTCCAAGGCGGGCTCGCCTATATGACCACCGGACAAATTGGTATCGCCATCGCCGACTTGAATAATCCGCAGCAAATGCGCCTGCTCGGCAGCACTAGACCAGAGTCTCACGAGTTGTGGAAGGGCGGCAACGCAATATGCGTAGTCGATTCGCTGGCATATCTCGTCGGGTGGCGCAAAGGACTGCCTAGCGACAGTCTCGGGGTGGTCGTCTTCGACGTTAGCGATCCGACTGCGCCTAGGCTCAAGGGTTACCGTATGTTTGCCGCGATTAAAAGGAAAAGGTTTCGCTATCACCAGTATTGGGGAGCCACAGACGGCGGTTTGCTCCTCGTCCGGGAGCGGGGCTACGCCTTGGTTGCCGAGGCGTTTGCCTTCGATGAAGAGGGAATGCCGGTGGTGGGAGATGAGCGGGTGATAATGCCCATTTCCGACCCTGTGGACAATTCTCACATGTGGAAACACCGGTGCCATGTAAGTGTGCGCGGAAGTCGCGCCTACATCGGGGCTGAGCGCGAATTGGTGGTCATCGATGTGGCCGATGCGCACACTTTGCACGAGACCGGGCGACATACTCTAGAGTCCTTCCGGCCTCAGTCTTACTACGATCCTAGACTGGTAGCTACCGATGGTGACAAGCTCTATGTCGAGCGCTTTTGGCCGCACGAGTTGGTCGAGTTCGATATCTTCAATCCTGATCAACCGCGCGAAGTAGGATACTTGCCGCTGCCTCGGAGCGACGACATCCGCTCTTTGCAGATTGTCGATGGAGTAGCCTATAGCCGAGGGTACGGCCTAGGAAAGTGGTCGTCAGACCTTAGAGTAAAAGCGTGGACGATAGCTGAGTACGGGACACTGATCGAAAGCTTTTCCTTCGAATCCGACCGGAGCATCGGTGCCCTATCCGTGGCCAATGGGTATCTTTACACGACGAGTAGTGGTGGGCTGCTGGCGTACCGTTTGGACTAGGGCAAGACTAAGGGAGGCTGTGGGGACGGCGGAGTTCCCATTTGAAAAAAGGTTTTCGACCAAGGAGAAGTCTGATGAAACTGTACCTTAGCATCCTCGTCGCTCTGCTCAGCACGGCGAGCATGGGGCTGGCCCAAGCACCACGCGCCGCGACCATCACGGGAAAGATCCACAACCCTCCAGCGCGGGAAATCGAGTTTGGCTACCGATCCTCGCTGTCGCCAACAACGTCCGAACACCTCGTCGTGCTGGACAGCGAAAATCGATTCGCCCTCACCTTTCCGGTTCCCCGAGGAACGCTCGTCATGGGACGCTACAAAGATCCACAACCCCCTAAGTGGAAATGGCTGGAGGGGCTGAGATCTTTCGTCTTTGGGCCGCGCGCTCAGTTGATCCTCTTTGTCGAACCTGGAGACAGTCTGCACATCGAGATGAATGAAGGCCGTTTCTCATCCTCCCTTGAGTTCAGCGGCCAAGGCGCGGACAACAACCGCTTCATAGCCGAGATTCTGCCCGACTACCTAGACTACCGCCCCGACTACGAGGGGCTGGAGTTGGAGGATTTCATTCGCCAAGCGGATCAGCGGCGGCAGGATGAATTCGAGTGGCTTGCCAAGGGGCGTGAGAAGTATGCGCTTTCTGCGGGGTTTATCGACTATGCAACGGCCCGCTTTAACTACGAGTGGGCTAATGAGATGATTTCCTACCCGACGCATTACAGGTTTGCCAATGACCAC
>JAPOYQ010000024.1:0-656 GCA_026706505.1 Gemmatimonadota bacterium | reverse complement strand
GATAATAGGGATATCACCCCGGAGTACTACGACTTTCTACAAGACATTCCCTTGGTCGATGAAAAGGCCATCGGCACGAGCGAATATCGCACCTTTCTGACGCGTACCTTGGACTGGGAGTTAGACAAGGAGAGGCTTAAACCTCCCACACTGTCCGAGATGTACGATTTTTCGGATTTGGAGTTGTCAGACGCCGACCAGATTCAACTCGACTCCCTATACGAAAAGGAGGGCCGAAGGCCTAGTCTGTCGAAAATGGTCGATTTGTCGGCGTTGGGTTTGTCCGATTCGGAGCAGACTCACCTCGACTCCCTGTACGCAAATCGCCGCTCACTCAGGCTGTCCGAAAGATTCGATTTGTCGAAATTTGAGCTATCGGACGCTGCCATAGCCCAACTCGACTCGTTCTACGAAAGGTCGGGTCAATCCTTTGGCATTGCGAAGTCAAGTGGGTACGACTCGCCTAGCGTTGATACGCTGGGCACGAGGGTGGTGTTTCACTTGCCAATGGAAGAAGAGCTTGAGGGTGTGAGCGAGAACGTCCCGCTGTCTGAACTACTCGAGTGGGCGAAGTTGAGTCTATCGGCCCCTGCCGTGGCTCGCCTCGACTCCCTGTACGCAAATCGCCGCTCGCTCAAGCTATCCGGGAAACTCGA
>JAPOYQ010000523.1 GCA_026706505.1 Gemmatimonadota bacterium | reverse complement strand
TCCGATGCAGCTCCGCTGTGATTCTCGTCGACCCGTACTTTCGTCCCGGATGCCAGAGATGGCGACGCCCATTCAAGGCCTTCCTTGAGCGAATGGTTCGCCAGCGTCCCGGCGAGATGCCAAAACGCATTGAGGTACACACCTCGGATACGGTTACTGAGACGAAGAAGTTTTTTCGAGGGGAGTGCGATGCGAAGCTTCATAAGTGTGTGCCCGAGGGGATGAAAGTCTTGGTGCGCCGACTGAAACAGAAACAGGACGGCGAGAAGTTCCATAATCGCTACATCCTCACCGATCTGGGCGGCGTCACCTTCGGAATCGGGCTTGATGAAGGCAACGAGGGTCAAACTGACGACATCACGCTGATGGTTCGGGGCCAATATGAGCTTCGCTGGTCTCAGTATAGTGGAGATCCTCCCGCAGGATTTAAGCAGAAAGGAGATCCTGTCGAGGTGGAAGGAACAAGAAAATTGCCCAAGCTGTCGTAGCCGCTCTTACGCACCTTCCTCGACTGGCACTTATAGGCGCTGAAGGCGAATAACAGCGCCTGACGATCAATTGACACACTTTCCGCGTTCCACTATTCTTGCGCGCTAGAGACCATCGCAGACTGTCTTCGGTCTTGGTTGCACGGCCCTAATGGCGCGGAGAATTGAATGAAAATCGTCGGGTACAGCGACCGTTTCAGCGTGCGGCCCGGGCAGACCATACGTTTTATGGTCAGCAGCGAAGCGCCCGCGTACCGCGCCCAACTCGTGCGCCTGCGGCATACGGACGCCAATCCCCAAGGTCCCGGCTGCAAAACCGAAGCGCTCGCATCCTCGATCAGTGGCGAGTACCCGGGTCAGTACCAAGCCATCCACAGCGGCTCGTACGCGGCCGTGCCGCACCACCCTTTGTTGAATTGTCCCAATGGCTTTACCCTGCGGGCGTGGATTTACCCCACCACGCCGCAAAAGGGCCTGCAAGGGCTGTTGACCAAGTTGTCCGGCCAATCGGGCTATGGTCTCTTTATCGCCGAGGACGGGTCGCTGGCCCTGTGGGTCGGCGATGGGACGCGGCTGGAAAAAGTGAGCACTGGCGTGGCTCTGCACCCAGCGCAATGGCACTGTATCGCCGCCAGCTACGACGCGGCCACTGGAACTGTCCACCTCTACCATGAACTACAGTCCAACTGGCCGGTGCCCCGCGCCCGAGCAGAGGTCTGCAAAACCATTCGCCCCCCAGCTGCGGGAGAAAATCAGGCGGATTTGCTGATGGCCGCCGCATCGGGGTCGGTGGCCACCCACCACTTCAATGGCAAGATCGACAATCCGCGGCTCTACGGTCGCGCGCTCTCCGTGGCCGACGCCGATACCGACACCCCGATCGCCAACTGGGACTTTTCCTTGGATATCGGCGCGGAAATAGTGCGCGACACGGAGGCCAACCAACTCCACGGTCGCACGGTCAACCTGCCGACCCGGGCCGTGACCGGGCACAACTGGACCGGCGACGAGTCGGATTTCAAAGTCGCCCCCAGCCAGTACGGGGCCATTCACTTCCACGACGACGATCTCGAAGACGCCAAGTGGGATGTCGCCTTCGAGTGGACCGTGCCCTCAGACTGGCCAAGCGGCGTGTACGCGGCCCACTTGACCAGCGCCGACGCCGAGGATTATCTGCCCTTTATCGTCGTCCCCGAAAAGGCCCAAGCTCGCATCGCCTTCCTGATGCCGACCCTCACGTACCTCGTCTATGCCAACCAGCGCTTTAACGATCCGATCCGCGCCATGCTGGACCTGCGCGAAAGCAGCGACGCTGCCCCACAAGACCAGTACATGCAGGACCAGCGACTCTTGAGCTGTTACGACCTGCACAGCGACGGCACGGGTGTCTGTTATTCGTCTCGCTGGCGGCCGATCGTCAATTTTCGTCCCCTGTACCGCATGCCCTCCCGCTCCTTGGCCGCGCATTGGCCCCGCCTGCTCAACGCTGATCTCCATCTGCTCGACTGGCTGGACACCAAGGGCTTTGCCTACGATGTGATCACTGACGACGAGTTGCACTGCGAAGGCAGCGAGTTGTTGGAGCCGTACCAGGTGATTCTCACCGGCACTCATCCAGAGTACTGGACGGTGTCCATGCTCAAAGGGCTGGAAGCGTACCAGGCGGAGGGCGGCCGCCTGATGTACCTAGGCGGCAATGGCTTCTACTGGATCGCCTCTTTCGACCCCCAGCGTCCGCACATCGTCGAAGTCAGACGCTGGCGAGGCTCGCGCGCCTGGGAGGCCGCACCTGGCGAGCACTTTCACAGCACCACGGGCGAGATGGGTGGCCTCTGGCGCTTTCGCAACCGGGCACCGCAAAAAATGGTCGGTGTTGGTTTTACCTCCCAAGGAGGCGGTCGCAACCGTCCCTATAAACGGCAGCCGGACAGTTTGGACTCTAGGGCGGCTTTTATCTTTGAGGGCCTAGATCCCGAGGAATTAATCGGCGACTTTCCCGCCTTGGTCTTGGAACACGGCGCTGGCGGCTTTGAGATCGATCGGCTCGACCGCAGCTTGGGCACGCCCGACCACGCTCTCTTGCTCGCTTCGGCCGAGGGTTTCACCGATCTGTACCAGGTGGCCATTGAGGACCAGTTGGTCTCGGCCCCCAATACCGGCGGCAGTCAGAACCCTCTGGTGCGGTCCGACATGGTGTACTTTGAAGGCCCCAAGGGCGGTGCGGTATTTTCGGTGGGCTCTATCAGTTGGTGCAGTTGCCTTTCGTATAACCATGGCGACAACAATGTCTCTCGCATCACCGAGAACGTGTTGCGCCGCTTTGCAGAAATGGATTGATATGGCGGAAGAAGATCCCCTGATCCGCAACCCGGCCAAGGAGATTCTCCGGAGCGGTGGGCCGCTCTTTGGCTTCAATGTCTTCGAGTCGCTGCGTCCTTCGGTGATCAAGATCGCGGCCCAGGCGGGGTACAATATGCTGTTGGTCGAAAATGAGCACGTGATCCACAATGACGAGACCCTGACCAACTTCTTGGTTATGGCTCGGGACAACGGCCTTTCTCCAGCGGTGACGGTCCTAGTGCCCGAGCGTCCCTTTGTGTCGCGACTGCTCGATGCGGGCGCGCTGGGGATCTGCCTCTCCCACGCCGAAGAGCCCGAGCAAGTCGCGGCGCTGGCGCGCTGGATGAAATACGCGCCGGATGGGGAGAGAGGGCTGGCTATGGGTGCCAATGTGGAGTACGCCGCTGGCGAAGCGGCCCGCTATTGCCGCGAGGCCAACGAGGCCACGATGCTCATCCTCAAAATCGAGTCCTGGCGCGGTGTGGAGAATGCCGAGGCCATGCTCGCCAACGAATGGGTGGACGCGGTGGTCTTTGGCCCCGGCGACTTGGCGGCGACCATGGGCTTTCACGGCGATTGGGAACACCCAGAAGTGGTGCGGGCCATGGAGCGCGTCATCGAGATCGCCCTAGATAGGGGAATTGCCACCGAGCCGGCGATTTACCCGCGCGACCGCCAGGAGTACCTGCGCCAGCGTCGGGCCGGTATCCAGTTGGTGGGGCGCTTCCGCCACAGCGAATACGACCTGCTCCGCGACGGCGCGGTGCAGGCTTTTTCCATGTACCGAGAGGATGCAGATGACCACTAAAATCACGGTTGGGATCACCCGGGATTTCTTCGACGCGGAGGGGAATTTCGACTTGCCCGGTCCTGGGCTGGAACTGTTCGATGAAATGCCTAGGATCCAGTACCGGATATTGGCCGAGCGGAGCGCGGAAATCGCCCCCGAGCAAGTGCGCGGCTGCGACGCGGTCATCTCTGCCGGGTCGCGCTGGAGCGAGCGCTCCCTGGTTGGCAACGACCAGCTCGTGGCCGTGCTTTTCACCGGTGTTGGGTACGACCACATCGATGTCGAGGCCCTGACCCGGGCCAATGCAATGCTCTGCACGGCCCCCGACGCCGTGCGCCGACCCATGGCCTGCACCATCATCACCTTTATCCTGGCCCTGGCCACGCGCCTGATCAACAAGGATCGGATCACCCGCGAGGGGCGCTGGGCCGACCAACACCTCTACCGCGGCGAAGGGCTGACCGGCAAGACGCTCGGTTCCATTGGCGTGGGCAATATCGGACACGAGATGTTCCTGATGGCCAAGCCCTTTGGCATGCGGCATTTGGGCTGCGATCCCAGGCTGCGCCCGGAGGATGTGGCCGATGTGGACGTGGAACTGGTCGATATGGATACCCTGCTGACCGAGTCCGACTTCGTCAGCATCAGCGTCCCGCTCAGCGAGCAGACGCGCCACCTGATCGGCGAGCGGGAGTTGAACTTGATGAAGCCGACGGCGTACCTGATCAATACTTCGCGGGGCCCCGTCGTCGATGAGCAAGCCTTGATACGGGTTCTGCAGAGCGGGCGCATTCGCGGCGCGGGGCTGGATGTATTTGAGCAGGAGCCCATCGATGCGGACAATCCCCTCCTCAAAATGGACAACATCGTGGTCGCGCCGCACTCCCTGTGTCACACCGACGAGTACTACATGCAGACCTGGAGGGGCAGACTCCGGCAGGTGGCGCGAATTGGGCGCGGCGAAATTCCCGAGCACGTGGTCAACAGGGAAGTACTGGAAAAGCCCGAGTTGCAGGCAAAGCTCGAGCGGTTGAAAGGCGGTGATTGTGATGGACAAAATTAAAATGGGCGTAATCGGCTGCCGAGTTGGCAGGACTTGGGTGGCAGGTGCCCACGTTGGCGAAGATACCATCGCCTGGGCGGTCGCCGATTTGGATCGAGATTTGGCGCGACAGGTTGCCGAGGAGAACGATGTCCCCAACGTCTATGGCGACTATCGAGAGCTGCTCGCCGATGACGAGGTTGAAGCCGTTGGAGTCGCCACTGCACCCGATGTGCGGAAGCCGATGGTCATTGAGGCGCTAAAGGCGGGAAAGCACGTGTTGGTGCAGAAGCCGCACGGTCGCAATGCCGCAGAGGTCGAGGAGATCAACGCCGTTGCAGCAAGTACTGGAAAGACGCTCGTGTATTCCTACTTCATGCGGCATCAGGCGAAGAACAAAGAGAGCCGGCAAATGATCGCCGCTGGAAGGATTGGGCGCGCGTACCACGCGCGCGTCCACTACCACTATCGCGAACGGGGAGCCAATTACGAGCCGCCGCCGGGCAGGAGCTGGCTATATCGGTGGGGTTTTAAGGGCGGTGCATTGGGACAACACGGTTCGCACTACCTCGACCAAGCTTGGTTTTTACTGGGTTGTCCGCAACCCGAATGGGCCTTTGCCGTCAGCCATAGCGCGTTTCCAACGACCCTAGAAGTAGAGCGTCACTCCGAGGATTACATGAGTTTTCTGGTGGGCTGCGCCGGCGGTACGACAATTCAAATGGATACTTCCTCAGTCATTGCCACCTGGGCGGACCGGGCGTGGGATTTGCGCTTGCGCGTCTTGGGTACGAATGGCACCATTGAGGTGGAATCCACTTCTTTGCCCGAGGGCAAGAGACGTGCGGGGACGCGCCGGTTGTTGGGTGCCATCTACGCTGAAGGCGACGATTCTACTGGTGAATTTGTGGAACACGGCGACGGTGACTTCAACGCGGAGATTCGCGATTTTGCCAGCGCGATTCGCGGTGCCCAGCCGCCCGATGTCTCTCCGGCCGAGGCGCTGACCTTCATGAAGTTGCTGGACGCGATTTACGCGAGCGCGGAAACTGGCGCAAAGGTGCAAATCGACAATTGACGCAAGCAATGGCAAAGGAGTAAACCTCATGCTCGATCTCGAACTCAAGGGCCGGATTGCTCTAGTCACCGGCGGCAGCGAGGGCATTGGCCGGGCCATTGCCAGCAAGCTCGTTGAGGAGGGCTGTCGGGTCGCTATCTGCGCCCGCCGCCCCGATGTGCTGGAGCAGGCCGCCGCGGCTATGGGTGAGGGCGTCTTGGCCGTT
Organism: Gemmatimonadota bacterium; assembly: GCA_026706505.1. The sequence continues at coordinate 3,175 of JAPOYQ010000523.1, read as the reverse complement.
CCTGCCGACGTGACCCAAGCGCCGGACCTCGAGCGCTTTTTCGCGGCTGCGGTCGAGGAATTCGGCGGGGTCGATATCTTGGTCAGCAACGCCGGGCGGTCGGCGGCGAACTATTTTGAGGACACTACTGAGGCGATGTGGCAGGAGGACTTCGACCTCAAGTTCTGGGCCGCGGTGCGCCTGGCCCGCTTGGCCGTGCCCCGCATGAAGGCGCAAGGCCACGGGGCCATCGTCCACATCACCCATCCTGGCGGCAAGGCCCCCGATGCCCACTCGGTACCCACCTCAATCAGCCGCGCCGCTGGCATCGCCTTTACCAAGGCCCTGTCCAAGGACATGGCCGCGCACAACATCCGCGTCAATACGGTCTGCCTCACCAATATCAAAACCGCCCAGAGCGCGCGTGCTTGGAAGGCATCGGGCACTGAGCTGACGTACGGGGAATGGTGCGCCCAACAGGGCCGGGAGATCCCGCTGGGCCGCATGGGCGAGGCCGGTGAAGTGGCCGATCTGGTCGCCTTTCTGGTCTCCGAGCGCGCCGCCTTCATCACCGGCACCTCCATCAATATCGACGGCGGCAGCAGTGCCGCCGTGTAGAAGAGGTATAATCTCAACCGAGGAGAGTCTGCCATGCAAAAGACCACCATCGACAACCGCGACTGGTCCGCCCTCACGCTGGGCGAGCGCATCCGCCACGTCGAGCTCGAAGGCTATCTGGTCATGCCCGATCGGCTCAGGCCCGAGCACATCGCCCGTCGCAAGGCCCAAGCTGAAATCTGGGAGACCACGCCGCGCGACTACAGTCCGCACCAGCGCGGCAAGTCTAAGATCCAGTTTGAAGGGGGGGCTGTGACCGATCTCATCGCCCATGCGCCGACCGTTGATTTTTTGCGCCAGGTCTTCGGCGACGAGATCGTCTTTCTCAGCTACGGGTACGATCGCTCCGAGCCCGGCACGCCCGGTATCAGCCTGCACACGGACGGGCAGCCCTACGGCTCACAGATTTTCGGGTACAACGGCAGTTGTCCCTTCACCATCCGCGTGCTCTACTACCTCGATGACCTGACGCTCGATGTGTCGCCCTTCCGCGTGATTCCGCGCTCTCATTTGTGCATGCACGCCGACGCCAATCCGTATATGCGCTACGAGCGCCATCCCGAGGAGGTGGTGGTGCCGTGCAAGGCCGGCTCGGCGGTTTTTCTCAACCACCGCGCTTTCCACGGGACCTGGCCCAACAGGGGCGAGCACACGCGTTCGGTGCTGGCGATTGCCTATCGCCCGTCCTGGGCTGGCCCCATTGCCGAGGTCGAGAACTGGGCCGAGGAGGACTTGGCCGGGCTGCCCGAGTCAGTGCGTCCTTTTTTCGCCGATCCCAATACGCGGCACTGGGACTTTGACGTGCCCAACAAGCCCGATAATATGGCGAGCGAGGCACCGGGAGTGAACCCCAGCCGCTGGCAGCGGGCCTGAGAGGCCGTCTAACTGCCGCTAGGCAGACTCGAGCGTCGGATAGAACGGCAGGGGCCACTCGTTCGGGTGCACGCCGGTGATCTGGTCGCCGCGCCAGGCAAAGTGGTAGGTGTCTCCGGCCGCCATGGTCTCTTGGGTTCGGCGGGTTGGCAGGGCATGGCGCAGGACGATCTGGCTGTTGACGCCTAGTTGATGGCGTCCGAGATAGGCAAATGATCCCACCATGCGCAGGGCCACTGGGCGGCCGTCGACCTCGATGTGGACTGATTCCGGGGGTGCCCACCCGGGCACGCGGATCAGGACATTGTCGTGGATGCGGGGCCGCACCGCGAGGGTGGCCTCGGCGCTTCTGTCCGCTTTGATCTCGACCGCGTCGTCGGCGTAGTCGAAGTGCATGTACACGACGAGACCAGCCTCCTCAAGGGCGCTGATGTGCTGGTAGATCGCGCACATGGTGTGGACGATTTCGGCCGTGCCGCTGGGATTGTACCCCTTGCCAGCGTGGGGGTAGTCGTTGCCTCCCCAGCCACCGAGCGCCTTAGAGGGAATTTCCAAGTCTGGGTTGGCGTGGATATCGGCTGGGGTGATCTGGCCCGGGAAAAGCCGGGCGCGCACCAGCCGCTCGACGTCGTCGTAGCACTCGGTATGTGCGGTATAACGCGCCATCCACAGGGCGAGCCGGGCGGCCGCGCCCGTGGATTCGGTGTTGGCCATGAGATTGCCCGATTGGTCGGGGAAGCGCGTCCGGCCCATATCGTGGGCGACCCAGCCGCATTCATTGACCAGCGTGGGGACACCGCCCCGGTACGTGCGCACCACTGCGTCGACGTATTTGGACTGGTGGGTCTTGCAGCCAAAGAGCAGCAGGCCGCACAGGGTGTACAGGTGGGATTGGCGGTCGCCGATAGCCCGGTGCGCCAGTTCGTCGGGAATGGTGCCGTCGGGGGCAATGGCGTACGCGAGGTGAAAGCGGGCCAGGTCCTCGGCCAGTTCCATGGCTAGGGCGTCGCCCGTGGCCTCGTAGTACCACACTAGGGCCTCGATGCAGCGGCCGTGCTGGACGGTCAGGGCAAAGCGGCCCTCGTTGGAGGGCTTGTGGCCCGGGTCTTCGTTTTCGCCGCCGGTGAAGTAGCGGGCGTAGTCGAACTGGTCGAAGTCCCAGGTGAAGTCCGGCTTGAGGCCGCGGCGGATCGATTCGAGGTACTTGCGACCGGCTTGGTGGGCCCAGGCATTGTTGCGGTACTGGGCTAGGGCGGCAAAGGTCAGGATGCCCTCGCGCAGGCTGTGGAGTTCGAATTTGATGGGGTGCCAATCTAGGCCCGGCGGCACCCAGAGGAGCCCGTCGGCATTGTCGGTGAGCCAGTGGAGATTGTGCAGGTTGGCCCCTTCCACATGCGCGGGGATGGCAAAGCCTGTGGTGTGTTCAAGGCGCAGCATGGCGTCCCACCAGCGAGCCAGATCGTGGGTGATGGCCCAACTGCCCGTGGGCAGGTAGTCGCGCTCTGGGTCGAGCCAGCCCAGCAGGTGCTGGCCCCCCAATTCCATTGATTCTCTCAATTGCATGGCGTGGTCCTTTGTAAGCGCTCCCAAAAATCGGGCAGTTTGAGAGAAAATGAAAGTTCTATCGGGTGTCCAATGTTGAAGGCCATGCCCAATTGGACCTATACTATCTCGCGCAAGCCCTTGAAATGCCCATGCTCACTCG
>JAPOYQ010000719.1 GCA_026706505.1 Gemmatimonadota bacterium | reverse complement strand
CCGCTCCGTCGAGCAGCCCTTTCGCTTCTACGACGGGCCGCCCTTTGCGACCGGCCTGCCCCACTACGGACACCTACTGGCGTCCATCACCAAAGACGTGGTGCCTCGCTACTGGACGATGCGCGGCTACCGGGTCGAGCGCCGCTGGGGTTGGGACTGCCACGGCCTACCCGTCGAGAACGAAGCTGAACAGCAGCTCGGGCTCCAGTCGCGACGCGACATTCTCGAGTACGGCGTAACCCAGTTCAACGAGGCTTGCCGCGACTTGGTGCTGCACTACACGGCCGAATGGCGCAGCCTGATCGAGCGGCTCGGGCGCTGGGTTGACTGGGACAACCAGTACCGGACGATGGACCCCGATTTCATGGAGTCTGTATGGTGGGTGTTTAAATCGCTGTGGAACAAGGGACTCGTCTATGAGGGCTACAAGTCCCTCGCCTACTGTCCCCGCTGCGCGACACCACTGTCGAACTTTGAGGTCAACCAAGGCTACCAAGACACTCAAGACCCGTCGATCACGGTGCGCTTCCGCGTCGCCGGCGAGCCGCGCAAGTCTCTACTCGCTTGGACGACGACCCCGTGGACCTTGACCTCCAACATGGGCTTGGCCGTCGGCCGCGACATCGACTACGTGCGCGTCACCACCCGCGACGGGGAGCAATTGATCCTCGCCGCTTCCCTCGTCGAAGATCTCTTCCGCCGACACGACAGCGAAATCGCCGAGGTAACGCCAGTCGCCGTCGAAGACCTCGTCGGATTGCGCTACGAGCCCCTGTTCGACTACTTCGCTGGCCATGCTGAAGAGGGCGCTTTCCGCGTCGTGACGGCCGACTTTGTATCCACCGAAGACGGCACCGGCATCGTCCACATTGCCCCGGGGTTCGGCGAGGACGACTACCAACTCGGTCTGGCCGAAGGCTTGCCCGTGGTCTGCCCCATCGACGCCGACTGCTGCTTCACCGACGAGATCCCAGACTTTGCGGGCGCTTTCGTGAAGGACACCGATACGCCCATCATCCGCCGCTTGCGCGCTTCGGGTCAGCTATTCTCCGAAGGCTCCATTGAGCACTCGTACCCATTCTGCTGGCGCTGCGACTCGCCCCTGATCTACCGCACGATCTCCACTTGGTTCGTAAAAATCGAAGGCGAGGTAAAGGAGAAGATGCTCGCCGCCAACCAGCAGATCTGGTGGATTCCCGAGCACATCCGCGATGGTCGCTTCGGCAAGGGCGTTGAGTCGGCACCGGACTGGGCCGTCAGCCGCAACCGCTACTGGGGAACGCCGCTGCCGATCTGGCGCAACGAGGAGACGGGCGAAGCTGTGTGCGTCGGCAGCCGCCAGGAGTTGTGCCAACTCACCGGACGCGACGTGGACGACTTGCACAAGCACTTCATCGACGACCTCGAGATCCCAGCTCCGTCGGGGAACGGCTCGCTGCGGCGCGTGCCCGAAGTCCTCGACTGCTGGTTTGAGTCTGGGTCCATGCCGTACGCGCAAAGCCACTACCCCTTTGGGCGGCGCGAGGACTTTGAGGCCTCTTTCCCGGCCGACTTCATCTCCGAGAACCTCGACATGACCCGCGGGTGGTTCTACACCCTGACGATCCTAGCCGCGGCCCTGTTCGACAAGCCAGCTTTTCACAACTGCATCGTCGGCGGCATGCTGCTAGCCGACGACGGACGCAAGCTGAGCAAGCGCTTGAAGAACTACCCCGATCCGGCCGAGATGCTCGAGACCTACGGTGCCGACGCCCTGCGCCTCTATTTGCTCAACTCGCCGGCCATGAAGGCCGAAGAGATGCGTATGACCGAAGAGGGCATCAAGCAGAGCCTGCGCGATGTCATCATTCCCTTGTGGAATGCCTATAGCTTTTTCGTCACCTACGCGACCATTGACGGCTGGACGCCAGACGAGAGCCGCGCGCAGACGCTCGACCACCGCCTCGACCGCTGGATTCTTTCGGAGTTGCAGACCCTGCTCCGCGACCTCAACGCCGAGATGGAAGCCTACCGGCTCTATCGCACGGTGCCGGCAATGGTCGCCTTTATCGAGAAGCTGACCAACTGGTACATCCGCCGCAGCCGCCGCCGCTTCTGGAAGTCCGAAGACGACCAAGACAAGGAGGCCGCGTACGACACCCTCTATCGGGTGCTGGTGACCTTCATCAAAGCCCTGGCACCGGTCTTGCCCTTTATCACCGAGATTATCTACCAGAACTTGGTGCGCCGCGTGGATGCCGAAGCACCCGAAAGCATCCATCTGTGCGACATGCCGCAGGCCGACGAGCACTTGCGCGACGCCGCCTTAGAGCAGCAAATGGAACTGGCGACGCGGGCCGTGGTCTTGGGCCGCTCGCTGCGCAGCAAGCACGAGCTCAAGGTGCGCCAGCCGCTGCGACACCTCTATCTCCTGCCCCCCAACGGCCACAGCCACCACGGGCTGGAGCAGATGACCGACCTGCTAGCCGACGAACTCAACGTCAAGGTGGTGGTGCTGGTAGAAGACGAGACCGAGTTCAGCGAGGTCTCCTATCGGCCCGACTTCCGCGCCTTAGGACCGCGCTTCGGCAAGCGGATGCCAGAAGTCGCCGCCCGTATCCAAGCCCTGACGGCCGAGGATGTACACCTCCTCGAAAGCGGTAGCCAGCTCTCCGTGGCTGGCGGCGAGATCGGGCTGGCCGACATCGCTGTGCAGCGCCGGGAGAAAGAGGGAGTAGTAGTAGCCCTCGACAACAACCTCGGGGTGGGGCTGGACATCCAACTCGACGACGAGCTGATCGCCGAGTGCACTGCGCGCGAATTCGTCAACCGCGTGCAGAACATGCGCAAAGACGCCGGGCTAGACGTCGCCGACCGCATCCACGTCTGGGTACAAGGCGCGGCCGCTCTGGAGGAAGCAGTTCAGCAGCACAGCTCGTACATCGCCACCGAAATCTTAGCGCTAGCCCTCCACACCGGAGAATTGCCCCAAGAGGCGCTCTTGCAACAGGAGCGGCAGGTCAACGGCCACGACGGCACCATTGCCATCGCCAAGGCCTAGTACTAGTGAAGAGAGGTGAAAGTAAAATGGATAACAAACCCAATCAGATGGACCAAGAACACCTCGATTTTTTTAAGAAATTGCTCCGCGAAAAAATCGCCCAGACCTCGGATGATGTCGAAGCTATCGAAAACACCTCGCGCAACGACGCCCGGGAAACAGCCTCCGAGGATCGCTCAACCTACTCGCTGCACATGGCCGACCACGGGACCGACGCCATGGAGCGGGAAAAATCCCTGCTCCTCGCCCAGCGCGGTGGCGATTACATCGACTACTTAAACGAGGCCCTGCAACGCATCGAGGACGGCACCTTTGGTATCTGCCGCACCTGCCAGGGGCCAATCGGCCGCGGTCGCCTAGAAGCCGTGCCCACCGCCACCCAGTGCATTAGCTGCAAGTCCAAGCGCGAGGAAGAGTCGGACTTAGAGTGACGTTCCTGTGGATCATACCAGTTGCCGTGGCCATCGATCAAGCGAGCAAATTCATCGTCCGCGGCTCCATGACACTGCACCAGTCCGAGCCTGTATTGGGCGACTTTTTCCGCCTGACCTACATCCACAACCCAGGCGCGGCCTTCGGGCTGAACGTGGGCAGCCCACTTCTGCACACTGCCTTCTCGATCCTCGCGCTCGGCATCCTCGTTTACCTCTATCGCTCGCTCGCCGAAAACGAGCGGTTCTTGCGCCTAGCCCTCTGCCTAGTATTAGGCGGTGCCGTGGGCAACATCATCGACCGCCTGTACTTGGGGGAAGTAATAGATTTTTTCGACTTCGGCCTCGGGGATTTGCGCTGGCCGATCTTCAACTTCGCCGATTCCTTCGTCACCGTCGGCGTCTTGCTCTTGGTCTTGGGCTACTCGCGCCGCGAAAAGACGGACGCCAACCCAGAGCAGCCGTCCTCCCCTGCGCCCGAAGAGGAAATCGCGCGGAAGTAAATTCCCATGGACCTCGCCGTCCCCGTCGAATCAGCCGCCGAGCGGCTCGATCTCTTCCTCCGCACCCACTGTCCCCAACATTCGCGTAGCAGTATCCAAGCACTAATCAAGGCCGGAGCAATCCGCGTCAACGGCAAAAAGACGCGCCCGGCTTACTTGGTCCAGCCTGGAGACGAAATTGCCGTCGAACTGCCCGCGCCCGAGCCATCAGCCGTGCGTCCCGAGCCGCTACCCCTGTCCATCGCGTACGAAGACGACGATCTGCTAGTCGTGAACAAGGCGGCCGGTATGACCGTGCATCCGGCTCCGGGCGCGACCGAGGGCACCCTCGTCAATGCGCTGTTGCACCACGGCCGCCACCTATCGGGCATCAACGGCGCGCTCCGGCCGGGGATCGTCCACCGACTCGACAAGGAAACTAGTGGCTTGCTACTAGTGGCCAAGCGCGACGCCGCCCACCGGCGGCTCGCCCACAGCCTGCAAGCGCGGCGGATTGAGCGCTGTTATCTCGCCCTCGTATGGGGAGGGATGCGGGAAGCCGAGGGCCGGATCGAGGCCCCGATTGGCCGCCATCCCAAGAACCGCAAAAAGATGGCTGTAATCGCCGACGGTCGAGCCGCGGCCACCAACTTCAAGGTCGCCGAGCGCTTCCCCTTTACCAACCTAGTCGAATGCCGCCTAGAGACCGGACGCACGCACCAAATCCGCGTACACCTAGCCCATATCGGCCACCCGGTCTTCGGCGACCCTGTGTATGGAGGCCGCGACCAAGCCAGAGGGGTCCGCCCCGAATATCGACGCCAAGCCAACTGGATGCTAAGCTTGATCAAACGCCAAGCCCTGCACGCCAAAAAACTGCGCTTCGCGCATCCGAGCACCGGCGAGATGATGGAGTTTACCGCGCCGCTGCCGGAGGACTTGCAAGCCGTATTAGAGGCGGCGCGGATGGAGAGCGGATAGCGCGACGACCATAGACAACCGACGAGGAGGACGGCCTGTGGACTTTCGACTCCACGACGACGAGATACTCGCCTTTATCGCGCGGGGGTACCACATCTTCCACCCCGCTATTGACGCGGAGATACACCAAGCGGTTTGCGCGCAGACCTGCGCCGCCTTTGTCCAAGACAAAAATCCCGGCAACGCCATCTACGAACGGGTCCCAGCACTTGCGCAAGTATTGTCGCATCCGCAGGTGGTGGGAACGCTGACGAGCATCTTAGGCGCGGATTATCACATGCTCTGCCACCGCCATGCCCACCTGACCCAACCCGGCCAAGCAGCCGGCGGATTTCACCAAGACGGAACGCCGAGGACCTTGCGGGGCTGGACCCGCCCCTGGCGTTACGGTCACCGGCCGCGCAAGGTGTTGCTGGTGTACTTCCCCCATGCGGTGCCCAAAAAGTTGGGGCCGACGACCGTGGTACCTGGGTCACAGTACTATCGGCAGCGGCCTGAAGCGATGGAGACCTTGGAATGCAGAGTCGAGGGCGACGCCGGGGTTATGGCCATCTGCCATTTCTCTTCTTGGCACCGGGCCGGAGCTAATACGAGCGACACCGAGCGGATTATGCTCAAATTTGTCTTCGATCGCCGAGGCGAGCCGCAAGCGCCTAGCTGGAAGGCCGCAGCATCCTACCATCCCGATTTTGCCGCAATCGCACACCAATGGTCGGCACTCCCCGACGGGCGCTTATTGTGCCTGCCCAAGACTTGGCAGACCATGTGGAACTGGCTCAGGGGCCGCGGGGACGAACGGCTCGGTGGCACGGCGTCGCTGGCATCGCTATTCAAAAGTTTAGCTTCTGAGCAGGAGCACGAGGCTCTAGAGGCAGCCTATGGTCTGGGTGGGCAAGTAGATGCCGATGGAGCGCGGGCTTTAGTCGCCCGGATGCGCCACGGAGACGAGCAAGAGCGCGAGATGGCGGCGGTAGCACTGAGTGCGGCGGGCCGCGTTGCCGTGGATGCGCTGCGCGCGACGCTGGCGGACCCCGATCCGTGGCTGCGAGCGATGGCCGCGGACATCGCGGGTGATCTGGGCCGCGAAAGCCTAGCGCTAATACCCGACATCAAGCGCGCCCTAGAAGACGAAGATGTCTGGGTGCGGCACAATGCGCTACAGGCGCTAGCGCTATGGGGCCGGGAGGCGCGCGGTGCTGAGGAGCGGGTAGTAGAGGCGCTGACCGACGCCGAGCCTTTTGTGCGCTTTAACGCCCTCGGCGCACTGATGAGTATGCGTCCTTTGGATACGCGTTGCGCCGAGTGGTTCCAGCACGTCGCCGCCAACGATGAAGCGCATCCCCAATGGCGGGCACAAGATGCGCTGCTGCGGTGGGACAACGCCGCATTGCGCTATTAGCTGCGCCGAAAGGAAAAGTCATGCACGAGACCAACCTACTGCGAGCCGGAGCGGCGATGATCGACATCACTCCGCCCGCAGGGACGCATCTGGCCGGCAGCGGAGCTGGCGAACACCGTCCGGCCCAGGCCGTGATGGACCCGCTCTTTGCCAAGGCCATCGTCTTTGAGGCAGGCGAGCGGCGCGTCTGCATGGTGATCTTGGATCTCACCATTGTCACCGGCGACTACACGGCTGAGATCCGCACCGCCATCGGCGAGCAAACGGGTATTTCACCAGAGGCGATCATGGTCCAGGCGACCCAGACGCACTCCGCCCCGAGCCTCGGCTACTTTATGCTGGACCCAGATTTCCCATTGGAGACTACCGCAGAGACCGAGTATCTGCGCGGGGCCGAGCGCGCCTACGGCGATCGGGCCGCTGCCGCCGCAGTGGAGGCTGCGGTCGCAGCGGTGGGCAAACTGCAGCCTGTGCGCATCGGTTTGGGACGCGGCGTGTTAGGGGATTTGGCCTTCAATCGCCGTGGCATACGCCGGGACGGCACCATCGCCATGCCCAAGCCACTGGGACGGGAGCAGCAGCCGTTTGGGATCGCGGATGTCTGCTATCTCGAAGGGCCGATGGACCCGGAAGTCGGCGTGTGCTGCATCCAAGATATGAATATGCAGCCGCTGGCTTTTCTCCTGCACTACACCTGTCACCCGGTCAATGCGTTCGGATATCCCGAGACCTACCGGGCCGTGTCGGCGGATTGGCCTGGCGCTTGGACGCGACAGATGCAGCAGCTATTCGGCTCTGACGCCGTGCCATTGGTCGTCAACGGCTGTTGCGGCAACATCAACCCCTGGCATCCCTTCAACCCAGATTGCCGACCGGATCACCAGCGGATGGGGCGCGAATTAGCCCAGATGAGCGAGCGAATCGTTCACAATATGGCGTTTGCCAACAACGCTGCGTTGGATTGTAAAATCGAAAAGATCGGCCTGCCCTTGCGCAATATTCCGGCCGAGCGCTTGCGCGAGGTCAACGCGATTCTCGCTGAGAATCCGCAACCGCCGCGCGGCGCAAACGGCGAAGTGGACCCGCACTGGTTCCGGGCCGCATCGACCCACAGCGTCGAACTATGCCGACAACGAGACGCCGAGTTTCCCTATGAAATCCAGGCTTTCCGCATCGGCGACCTTGGCGTAATCGGCCTGCCTGGGGAACCTTTTGTCGAAGGACAACTCGCGCTCAAAACGAACTCAGCGGCCTCTTTTCTCTTTCCAGCGCATCTCACCACGCACTATGTCGGCTACCTGCCGACGCGGGCAGCCTACGCCCGAGGTGGGCACGAGGCCAACGAAGACGTTACCTACTGGGCCAAGCTCGCCCCCGGCAGCCTCGAAACGGTCGTCGAACAGGCTCGGACGCTGGTAGAAAAGCTATTCGCATGAACCATTTATCAAACGCATTCCTCATCGCCGCAATAATCCTACTCACCGGTGCGGTCTCCTCCTTGGCTGAAGAAGGAATGCAGCCGCAAGTCGCAGTCATTACTGGCGAATTTCGGGATCCCCGCTCGCGGGAAATCGGGATCCAATACGACTCTGCTCCGGCGCGGACCACGTCCCGCATCGTCCTAGACGAGCAGAATCGCTTCTCCCTCTCGGTGCCCACTGCATGGGGAACCCTCGTCATCGGACGGTACGAAAGCGGGTTCCCTAGCCTGTGGCAGTTACTGAAGTTCATGGTCTTTGACAAGCGAGATCTGTTCGCCTTCTATGTCGGACCCGGCGACAGTTTGCACATCGTCGTGGAAGAGGACTTTTTCGGACCTTCTTATTCGTTCAGCGGCCCAGGAGCCGACAATAACCGCTTCGTGGTCGAATGGATGTCTGAATTCGGCCCCTTCAGTCTAGACTACGAGGGGCTGGAAATCGCGGATTTCAAGCGCCAAATAGATCAGCGGCGGCAAGACCAGTTTGAGTTTCTGGCCGAGGGACGCGAGGAGTACGCACTCACCCCGGGATTTGTCGATTATGCTACGGCATTCATCAAGTACGAATGGGCTCAGCGCATGGTTTCCTACCCGAGGCTTTACTATCGCGCCAACGGACGCGAGAACAAAGCTATTGTGCCGGCGTACTACGACTTCCTGCTAGATGTTCCCCTAACGGACGAAAAGGCCATAGGCACGCCAGATTATGACACATTTGTGGGGCTTGCGCTCGACTGGTTGGCGAAAGCAGAAGAGGAAGAGAAACCCAGATCGTCTGGCATATCCAAGCTACTGAAACTGTCACAGTACGGCCTGTCGGATTCGGCCCAAGCTCGTTTTGATTCAATCTACAGAAAGAACAACGTTCCCAGCCTATCACAGCTAATCGACTTATCGCAGTACGGTCTGTCGGATTCAGCCCAAGCCCGGCTCGACTTGAGTTACGAAAAGACCGAGGACCCTAAACTGTCTGAACAATTCGACTTGTCGCGGCTGGACACACCGCAAGTGGCGCCAGCTATCCTCGACTCGCTGTTCGCACAGACCAAATCCTATAGGATTACCTATTCAAGTGAAGAAAACACACCAAAAGTCGATACTACGGATGGGAGGGTGGTTTTTCACCTAGCCAAAGGAGGACAGTTTGAAGAATTCTTGGAAGAATTCGCCAAGACGCGCAAGCTATCCGAGAAAATCGATATGTCGAGATTCGGTCTGTCGGATTCGGTCCAGGCCCAGCTCGATTCAAGTTACGCAAACCACAAACCGCACAAGCTGTCGGACATCGTCAATCTAGCGCAGTTCGATTTGTCGGCAACAGCCCAAGCCCAGCTCGACTCGCTGTTTGCCGA
>JAPOYQ010000908.1 GCA_026706505.1 Gemmatimonadota bacterium | reverse complement strand
GGACGGGCTTTCCCATGCGGGATCTCATCGATTTCGTGCAACCGCTGTCATCGGCCCGCTACGTGCGCATGATCTCCTTCTTCAATCCCGAGGTGGCCCCAGTACAATGGGATCGATCCGATTGGCCTTGGCCCTATACCGAGGGCCTGACCATGGCCGAAGCGACCAATGAGTTGACGCTGCTGGTGACGGGCGTATACGGCCACGAAATGCCCAAGCAACACGGCGCTCCCCTGCGCCTAGTGACGCCCTGGAAATACGGCTATAAGGGCCTCAAGTCGATCACCAAAATCGAGTTCACCAGCGAACAGCCAGCGACGTTTTGGAATACCCTAGCGCCCCACGAGTACGGCTTTATCTCCAACGTCGAGCCTCAAGTCCCCCATCCCCGCTGGTCGCAAGCCAGGGAGCGCTTCATCACCACCGATTCGAACCCAACCGAACTACGCGATACCCTCCCCTACAACGGCTACGCAGAGTACGTCGCCCATTTGTACGAGTGACCTATTCAAAGAAAGTCTTTATGCGCCAACTCCTGTCGTCTATCCTCTGCCTTTGCCTGCTCGTCCCGCCGCTCGCCGCCCAGCAAGAGGCGCTGTACGGCACCTGGGAGGGCACTATCGTCGATGAGCAAATCGGCGAGATTACCATTCGCCTGACCTTCGAGGAAGATGGAGCCTTTGAGATCAACCAAGTCATTCAGGTGAAAGACGACTTCCTAGCCGATGTCCAAGTCCCAGAACCACCCACCATGGAGACGATTGTTGCCCACGGCACTGGCACCTATAGCATCTTAGGCGACAATCTCGTGATTGGTATAACCGCATTAGATATTTCCGTTGACGGTGAAGGCTTCGTCGAATTTTTCACCCAAGTGGCCCGCGACTTTGCCCGTTACGTAGCGGATTCGCACGAAATCCCCGCAGAGAACTACCCGGACTTTGAAGAGGAATTCATCGACGCGTTTTTCGCTGAACTCGATAAGGTGCAGTTTCTCACTATACTCAATGAATGGGGGATTAGTACGTATGCCATTGAGGAGGATACTCTGTTCCTCACGACCACGAGAGAGACCAGGGTCACCATCTGGGAACTCCACCCCATTGATGACTTCAGTGCGATCGCTGCAACCACTTGGGGTAGCCTGAAAGCAGCTTGGCGTACGCTGGCGAGGCCGAGCCGATAGCGATACAGTGGACACCGGGTGAAAAGTTGAAGTGAGGAATAGATAGTTCGGTACACTTCGGCTCCCATGCGGGACTCGGGCTTTGACTTTCTCGGCGGGGCTTCCCCCGCCGTTTTTTTATATACTTTCCCCGGTATTCTCCAACTCTCGCACAAAAAGTAGGTACCGATGGAACGGCTGATCAGCCTATTCGGACTTGTGGTGATGATCTCCTTAGCCTTCGCCATGAGCGCCGACCGCCGCAAAGTAGATCGCCGCTTAGTAGCAGCCGGCGTGGGGCTGCAATTTCTCCTCGCCCTGCTCGTTCTCAAGACCGGACCCGGACAGGCGCTTTTCGGTTATATTGGCGCTTTTTTTACTGCCTTGCTCAACTACGTCGATGCCGGCTCCAGCTTCGTCTTTGGCGACGCATTCGGCGAACATTTCTTCGCCTTCAAGGTCCTGCCGACCATTATCTTCTTTTCCGCCCTAATGGGCGTGCTCTACCACTTAGGGCTGGTGCAGTACGTAGTAGCGGCCTTCGCTTGGGTCATGCAGCGCACCTTGCGCACCTCGGGCGCGGAAAGCCTAGCGGCGGCCGCCAACATCTTCGTCGGTCAGACCGAGGCTCCGCTAGTGGTCCGCCCGTACGTGGCCAGCATGACCCGATCAGAACTGATGGCCTTGATGGTCGGCGGCTTTGCCACTATTGCCGGAGGCGTATTGGCCGCCTTCGTGGGCCTGGGAATTGATGCCGGTCACTTGGTAGCCGCCTCGGTGATCTCGGCCCCAGCGGCGTTGTTGGTGGCCAAGGTGATGCAGCCCGAAGTAGAAGAGTCCAAAACGCTAGGGCGGGTATCGATTGAGGTAGAGCGCACGGCCACCAATGTGGTGGAAGCCGCGGCCAACGGCACCTTGGACGGCTTGCGACTGGCCCTGAACGTGGCCGCCATGCTCATCGCGGCACTGGGGTTGATCGCCCTAGTGGACGGGGTGCTGGGCCTGTTGGGCGAGGGCGTGGGCTACATGCTAGGCATGGAGGATCTGGAGTGGTCTTTGTCCGCAGCGCTGGGCTATTTATTTGCGCCCTTTGCCTGGTTGATGGGCATTGAGGCCAAGGATTGTTTGCTGGCCGGCGAGTTGTTGGGCAAGAAAATGGTGGCCAACGAATTTGTCTCGTACGTCCAACTGAGCCAGTGGATCCAACCCGGCTCGGGCGTGGAACTGAGTCAGCGCTCGGTGATCATCCTGACCTATGCCTTGTGTGGTTTTGCCAACTTCAGCAGTATTGGCATCCAGATCGGCGGCATCGGCGGCATTGCCCCCGAGCGGCGGCGCGACTTGGCGCGGTTGGGTTTTCGCGCCATGTTGGGTGGGTCACTAGCCTGCTTTATGACCGCCTGCGTGGCTGGGATCCTACTGTAGGCATGCGGCCCCAATACTGAGGCCGGAAAGCTCGCCGTCACAATAATAGCGGTCTGGGCTGTGCAGCCGATGCAAGGAATCGGACCAGTGAGCGTCAACGAACACATCCGTTATGAGCCAGACGATGCGTGTCCACCGCCCGTATCGATTGGAGTCGCCCTTCAGGGCGTCGTGATTTCACTGGCGAACACGGTGTTATTTGTGACCATAACCTTTCGGGCGGGCGGCCAGAGTGAGCACTACCTAGCGTGGGCCGTCTTTTCGGCGCTGGTAATCGGTGGAGCTATCACTGCCCTGCAGGCAGGTCGCGTCGGACGGCTGGGAGTGGGACACGTGCTCATGACGGGTGCCGGACCCCACTTCATAGCGATCTCTGTCCTGGCGCTGAAGGAGGGCGGGCTGTCCATGCTGGCGAGCCTCATCGTCGTATCGTCGCTAATTCAGTTCGCGCTGGCCGCATGGCTCCCGCTGCTGCGGCGCATCATCACGCCGGTCGTCTCCGGCACGGCGCTCATGCTGATCGCTGTCACGGTCATGTCAATCGCATTCGGCAGGCTGAAGGAGGTACCCGAGGGAGCGCCGCTATCTGCGGGTCTATCCGTCGCCGCGGTGACTATGGCAGTCGCTACGGTGCTGGCCATGCGAGCCACAGGGGTCTGGCGGTTCTGGGCACCGCTCATCGGAATCGCTTCGGGTTGCGCGGCCGCCGCCTACTTGGGCCTATACGACGTTCAGCCAGTGATCGAAGCACCCTATTTTGCCATGCCGGATATCGCGGCCTGGCCGGGACTTGATCTGCGACCGAGTGCGGAGTTTTGGGCACTCCTGCCGGTGTTCGCGATTGTGAGTCTCGTAACCGCGGTCAAGACCAGTGGCGATGGCGTTGTCATTCAACAGATTTCGCGGGTCAGGCCGCGGGCGATCGACTTTCGCCTGGTCCAAGGTTCAGTCACTACCAACGGCGTGGGCGCGCTGCTGTCCGGAATTGCAGGGACGCCGCCCACTGTAGTCTATACGCCTTCGTGCGTGTCGCTCATCAACCTCACTGGGGTCGCGGCGCGCAGCGTTGGGTACGCTATTGGGGTCATCTTACTCGGGCTGGCGTTCTTGCCCAAGGCGGCGACCATCCTGCTGACAATTCCCACTCCCGTCATGGGGGCCTTCCTGTTGATGATAATGGGTCTGCTCTTCGTGGAAGGTATGCGGACGGTCTTCCAAGACGGCCTCGATCAGCGCAAGGCCCTAGTAGTAGGAGTGGCGCTCGCGATCGGCGTGAGCATAGAGAATCAGAGTATCTTCGCAGACCTGCTGGGCGGGACGTGGGGCGCGTCCCTCGACAACGGCATGACGGTCGGCGTTCTGGCCGCGATTCTACTGACCTCGTTCATGGAGCTGACCAGCCCGCGGCGCAGACGCCTAGTCGTCGAGTTGGACATTTCCGCTCTGCCCGAGATTGACGCGTTCCTCCACGGGCTTGCTTCCAAGATCGGTTGGAACGATGCTTCGATGGAGCGGCTGCGCGCCGCCGGCGAGGAGGCGCTGTCGAGTCTGTTACAGCTAGGGGGTACCTACGCGACTGATAATGCGCCGCAGTTAATCCTCGTTGCGCGTCCCGACAACGGGACAGTAGAGATGGAGTTTTTGGCCGTCTTTGAGGAGGAGAACATCGAAGACCAGCTAGCGTACCTGAGCGAACAGGTCGAGGTCCCAGAGGAAAGCGAGGTGTCGTTCCGCCTGTTGCGGCATTACGCGTCTTCCGTGCGCCACCGGAAATATCACGGTATAGACATCGTTACAGTGCAAGTCGATGGCTCGCGTTAGCCCTTTGGAACGCGGGCTTTAGCACGACAACAGGTCACACCGGCGGAGCGCTTGTCCAAATGTGGAGGTTGATTTGGATGGCCCACACTTAGTAATGTTGATGGAACACAGACTACAATTATATTCCTGCTGAAGCTTCCTACATAACCCTACAAAAGGAGAGGTCAACATGGCCGGATATGTAATCGTAAATGACGCAATCACGGACGAGGCTGTCTTCGCTGAGTTTCGCGCGCGGATTGCAGCGACTGTTGAGGCTCACGGCGGCAGATACTTGGTGCGCGGCGGTGCCACTGAGGTCATAGATGGCGAATGGAGGCCGGACCGCATCGTAATATTGGAATTCGACGACGTGGATCGGGCGCGGGCGTGGCTGAACTCACCGGAGTACGCCGAACTCAGAGAGATCCGCCTCAAGTCCGCCAACGCCAGCGTGGTAATCGTCGAGGGTGTGTAACTAGGACCTTGGGCGCTTGCGCTAGGGAACTGCGATGAGCAAGATGGCCAGGCTGATGTGCCTATGGGCAGCCTTGGGCTGTGGAGCCGTTTGGGCCCAGTCAGATGGCTTTATCAAGGGGACGGTTACAGGAGAGGCGGGGGAGGCCCTGCCCGGTGCCAATATCGCCGTGCGCTCGCCGGTGGAGGGCTACAAAGCTGGAACTACAGCGGATGCAGATGGGCAGTTCCGCATCGCCGTTCCAGCGGGAAACTACCAAGTCGAAATCACGTTTGTCGGCTACAAGTCCGACCTGCGGGAAAACGTACAGGTGCGGGCCGGCCAGACCACCCGGCTGGATGCGGTCTTGGTGGAACAGGTCATTTTTCTCGCGCAAAGCGTGGTATCCGCTTCCCGTCGGCAGGAGAAAATTCTCGACGCCCCGGCCTCGGTGTCCGTAGTCGAGGGCAGCGAAATCCGCAACAATCCAGCGTTAAGTCTCTCCGACCACGTCAAGAATCTGCCGGCAGTGGACATTGCCAAGAGGGGGTTGGCCAACGCCAACGTGGTGGTGCGCGGCTTCAACAATATATTCTCCGGCACCCTGCTCACGCTGACGGACAACCGCATCGCCCGCGTGCCCTCGCTGCGGGTCAACGCCTTGAATTTCATTCCGCTCACCAACGACGATGTGGAGCGCATAGAGGTCGTCCTAGGACCGGGGTCGGCCCTGTACGGGCCCAACAGTGCCGATGGGGTCATGCACATCATCACCCATTCCCCCTTTACCTCGCAGGGCACGAACGTACACGTGGGGATGGGGGAGCGCGACCTGCGCCATACCACGGTCCGGCATGCCGGCGTAGTGGGAAATCGCTTGGGCTACAAGATTTCGGGCCAGTACTATACGGGGACGGAATGGGAGTACACCGACCCGGAGGAGGTGAAAGCCCAAGCACTGAGGCAGGCAGAGATAGATGCAGGTGCGGATTTGCCACCCCTCAAAACGCGCGATCCCAACAACAGCAACCAAAGTGTCGAAGCGCGCCTAGACTGGCGGGTCGCAGACGACTTGACGGCCATCTTGGCGGCGGGACACAACAAGGCGAACATAATCGGAGGAACCGGCGTGGGGGCGTCGCAGACGATCGACTGGCAGTACAACTACACCCAGTTGCGGCTGCTGTACGGCGACTGGTTCTTCCAGGCCTTCCGCAACTGGAACGATGCGGGAGGAACCTATCTGCTGCGCACCGGCGATCCCATCGTCGACATCTCCTCTCTCAACGTGTTCCAGGCGCAGCACACCTCCCGCCCGGGCCGGCGCCAGCGCTTCACCTACGGAATCGACGCCCTGCTTACGCGGCCGGACACCGACGGCACCATCATGGGAAGGAACGAGGGGGACGACGACCTCAACGAGTTCGGCGCCTACCTGCAGAGCGAGACCGCCCTGGCCGATCCGCTCGACCTCGTGCTGGCCCTGCGCTACGACTACCACAGCCGCCTCGCTGATCCCGAGCTGTCGCCGCGGGCGGCCCTGGTGTTCAAGCCGCGGGAGACCCAGACGCTGCGGCTGACCTTCAACCGGGCCTTCAGCACCCCCACCTCCAACAACCTCTACCTCGACATAATCACCCAACGGGATGCGTTCGGGCTGAGCCCGAGTTTCACCCCGCTGTTCAGCGCGCTCGGCGCGGGAGAGTTCAAGCCGATCGACATCTGGACCCAGGGCAACTACCGGAGAAGCTCCGGCTACGGCTTCACCTTCCGGCGGGACGAAGCGGGCCGGCCCCTCTTCCGCTCCCCCTTCTCCCCTCTGGTGGCCGGTCAGGCCGCCCTTTCGGGCCTGTCCCCGGGGGATGCCGGTTATCCCATCGGACCGGACGGGTACATCCCCATGGACCACCCCCTGGTCACCAACGTGATGTGGGGAATCGGGAGGGAGGGGGTGCTGGCCGGGTTCGGGCCCGCCTTCCGGCAGGTCGCCGCCGCCGCCATGATTGCCCAGGGCGTGGAGTCGGAGGAGGCCCAGGCGGCAGCCGCCCGGCTGGCCGGGGCTCTCCCGGGGGTCGTGCCCGAGCAGCTTCCCGGCCTGCGCAACGTCATGGGCCGGCTGAACATCGAGTCGGAGCCGCTCGGCGAGGAGCCGGACCCGGACCGGCCGTCCTTTTTCTTCGTCGAAGCGGACGGCGCCACCCCGATCACGGCCTACGACGTGCCGCGCATCCAATCGGCCGGCACCCGGACCATCGAGCTGGGCTACAAGGGGGTGGCAGCCGACAAATGGGTGGTGGCCGCGGACCTGTACCAGTCGAGGATCGAGAACTTCGTCGGGGCGGTTTCGGTGGAGACGCCCAACGTCTTCCTCGACCCGCAGAGCCTGGCCGAAGCCCTGGGCGAGGGGATCGGACAGGCCCTGTCCGATCCGGACAACGCCGAGCTGGCCGGGGCCCTGGCGGCGCTGGACGCGGCCCAGGTGGCGGGGGTGGTACAGGGAAACAACAACGGCACGCCGGTCGACGAGCTGGCCGGCATCCTCACCGCCGGGGCGGCCGCCATCCCCTACGGCACCGTCTCTCCCGAGCAGGCCACCGATCCCTACGCGATGATCATGAGCTACCGCAACTTCGAGGACGTTACCGTCCACGGGCTTGACCTGAGCCTGGCCTGGTACCCCGCCGACCGCTGGAGGCTGGCGGGGAACTACTCGTTCGTCGACGACAACTTCTTCGAGAACCTGAAGTTCCTGCACTCCGAAGGGGGCGCCGACGTCGCCCTGAACGCCCCCAGGCACAAGGCCAAGTTCGCGGCGGATTACGACTTCGGCAGGTGGGGACTTTCAGCCGGCGGCCGGGTGCGCCATGTCGGTGCCTTCCCCATGAACTCCGGGGTCTTCGTGGGCGAGGTCGATTCCTACACGGTGATCGATCTCAACCTCGCGTACCGGCTGCCCCTGGAGCAGGACCTGGTGCTGCGGGTCGACGCGAGCAACGTCCTCGGCCGGGCTTACCAGGCGTTCGTGGGCGCCCCGGAGGTGGGGCGGCTGGTCTTCGCGCAGTTGGGGCTGCGGTTCTGAAACCGGCAGGGCGTTCGGGCAGAGCGGGGAGTGGCGGTGGCCGCTCCCCGCTTTCTTTTGGTGGAGTTGGCGATCCCACTGGAAATTTGCCCCTACCCGTAGATAATTCCGCCTGCGACCCAATCTGTCGCACCTGTGGGCCATAATCCTGGGATACATCAAGTACCCAGGGATTTTCCATGGCCGACCACCAGCACAATCCACCTCAGACGATAGAGATCGAGCAGGCGGCATTGGGGGCGATGATGCTCGACCCGGCAGCCATCGACCGCGCCAGCGCGACCCTCGATCCGGACTGTTTTTTCCACGTCCCGCACCGATGGATTTTCGCCGTAATAACCGACCTCCACGGGCGCGGCGCGGCCATCGACCAGCTCACCTTGTCCGAGGAGCTCAAGCTCCGGGATCAGTTCCAGGAGGCTGGCGGGTCCGTCTACCTGGCCAGGCTGGCCATCGAGTTCGCCTCCGCAGCTAATATCGAAGCCCACGCGCGGATCATCCTCCACAAGGCGCTCAGGCGCGAGGCGATCGAGACCGCCGGCGGCATCATCGAGCAGGCCCGCGAGGCAGCGGTGATTTGAAGGAGCTGATCGACAGCGGCGCCCGGCGTCTGGTCAGTATCGGCGGAAAACTGATTGCCGGCGGACCCGAGCCGCTGGCGTCGCACATCGTCGATGCAATCGAACAGATTGAGCATTTCCCCGGGGAAGGGGCCCTGTCCGGGGTCAGCACGGGTTTCACCGACCTCGATGATATGACCTCCGGCTTGCAGAAGGGAGACCTGGCCCTGCTGGCGTCGGCGCCGTACGTCGGAAAGACCGCGCTGGCCCTGAACCTTGCCCGCAATGCCGCGGTGGAAGCCGGGATCGGGGTTGCAATTTTCAGCCCGCGAAATTCAAGGATGGAGCTTGCCCGGCGTCTGCTCAGCGTCGAGGGGAAGGTCGATCTGCACAAGGTTTGCAGGGGCCGGCTCCGCGACAACGAATGGATTCAGGTAAGGAGCGCCGGAAACGCCTGGCCGGTGTGCCTGTCCATATAGACGATACCCTTCGTATTTCAATAACCGAAATCCGGGCAAGGTCGCGCCTGCTGCATGGGGAGCACGGGATCGGCCTGATAATCGTGGACTCTCTGGAATTGATGGGTGGACAGAAGGGCGATACCCCCGGGAAGGAAATCGCCCAGGGACTCAAGAGTCTTGCCCGGGAACTGAACTTACCGGTGCTCGCCCTGTCTCAACTGGAA